>JAQWKY010000003.1 GCA_029247585.1 Flavobacteriales bacterium
AACGTACATTGATCTAAATTTAATGATTTTAAACAACTTTCCATTGATACCAATACGTTCTTGATAAAAGAATACAGGTCCTTTTGAGTCAAGTTTAATAAACATCACAACCAG
Source organism: Flavobacteriales bacterium (assembly GCA_029247585.1). Taxonomy (GTDB): domain Bacteria; phylum Bacteroidota; class Bacteroidia; order Flavobacteriales; family UBA7430; genus UBA7430. Next base: position 115 of record JAQWKY010000003.1, read on the forward strand.
TAAGCAAAGAGGAGCTAGAAACAATAAAGCTGTTAGACCGATCAATACATCTAAAATTCGCTTTGCAGCAAACTGCCATAAAGGCATCAATTCGTGTTTAATCTCTACAAGAGGAACTTCGAACATCGATTTCATTCTTACTTTACCGGCCAGGATGTCATAATTATTTGGCTTTACCTTAATTAAAACATCAACGCCTTCTAAATCATTGATGATCTCTTCCAATATGTGATTTTGCTCTGAACGTTCTATGGCGATAAGGACCTCTTCAATTTCATTGGATTGGATAATGGTGGAAAGATTTTTATAAGAACCTAAATAAGGAGTGTATGTTTCTAATTTATGTCCATCTAAATCCATTCCATTCACGAATCCTACGAATAAATTCCCTGCAGATTTAAAACTCTCTGTAAGGCTTTTGTACATCATCACAGCACTATCTCCTCCTCCAACGATTAATGTTTTAAAGCCAATTTCTCTTTTGTGGATTTTACGAATGGTCAATGATGTTAGAAAGTATCTTAAGGTAAAGGTAATCGTAAAATGAAAGGAGAACAGTACTAAAATACTCCCGTAATAATTTTTATAGCTAGGAATTACATCATCCAACAAGGCAACAAAGAAGATGACCAAAACGCCCAAAAAGGTCTGTAAAATGGTCTGTTTGAGCTCCAAAAGCCGTGACCGGCGATACACGCTTTCATAATGCCCCATGAGCGCGTAGACAAGAATCCAAAAAAGAGTAACCGAAACAATCCCAAATCTAAAGCGCTCATCATACAACAGGGTGCCATCAAAATCAAAGAATTGAGACTCAACAACAGCTTTTCTGTAAGCGTAAAACAAGAGCCAAGCAGAGCCTGCTGCAAAAGCATCAGCCGTCAGGTATTTTAAGACTTGTATTTTTTTATTCATTATTTTTTGTGAAGCCATTTGATATTGTCAAAATAAAAAGAAGCCGTTTCTATTGACTTGGACTTTTCAGCACTGATGAAAACACCAAATTCATTTGATGAATTCCCTAAATTTATTTGATAAGTCATGTCTATATAAATTTTATTCCAATCCGCACTGGGTTTTATTTGATAAGGCACAAAACTCCTAAAAGTATTGGACTCCGCTGTCTTTACAACTACCCCCACTCTAAAAGGATGATCACAACGATAATTCAATTCCAACATGGTCGGATGATATAAAGTATTTAACGATGTAAACTCCGAACTTAGTATTTCAAAAAACGAATTTGTATCGTCTAAAAAAATCGCTGCTGATGAGGCTCCTTCATAAACAAGAGCTTCTGATTTAACTTTAACAAAATTCGTGTCAGTAATTTCCGATGAAACCATAACTTCTTCATTCCCCTCATAATCTTCAAGGAGCAAAAAATTTGTAGATGCTGAATAACGCGTCAAGGCCTTTATGAAGATGGTACTGTCCCTGTAAAGAGAAATCCTGCGAGAGGTATCCATGTCACTTTCATCATCTTCAGAAATCAACAGATCACATACCTCTAAAAATGGATAACGAATGCGAGTCGCTGAAATTCCATTGGCTTTAATTCCGGCATAAATGCGAAAGTCATGAATACCATCAGCTAATATAGGAACTGTTGCCGGAAGTTCAAAGACACCCAAAAACTCACCGTCCATGGTAAGCCAAGCATCCGTAAAATTACTCGAATCGGAGCCCTCCGTGGGTTCTGTTTGTAAATCTATCGACGAAATATGAAGATAAGAGGGTATATCTGCCTTAAACTGTTCTTTAGAACAAGAGTTGAAAATCAACAAAATCAGCAGAGAAACCAATATTTTTTTAATCATCACGTAAAGCCTTAATCATTGTCTCATTAATTTACTTATTACATATACTATATCGTGAACCTTTATTCTAAAGTGATGCTAAAAGCTCGTTGCTTATTTTAAATCATGTTCCAACAAATGTATGCAATTCATTCGTCAAAACCTTTCATTATCTAACCTTACACCCAACGGAAAATGAAATTTATCATCAAAAGATAACCCACAATAGATCTTGATTTAAAAAACCTTTCGTTTGAATGAAAAACGAAATTAACAAATCGTCTTTATGCAAACAGCATAAACTTTACAGCAATCAAATAACAAAGCAGATTTATTTTTGTTCGCTAAACTCATTTTAGATAGATTCGCAGGTATGGAATTATTAGATAGCATAAAGCATCAAGGTCAGCGAAAAAAACTCATTCAAGAACTCAACACTATGGGGGTTGAATCGAAAGAAGTATTGAATGCCATGCAGAAAGTACCTCGTCATTATTTCCTTGACTCCTCATTTGAAGACTTTGCCTACCAGAACAAAGCTTTCCCTATTGGTGAAGAACAAACCATATCTCATCCCTACACCGTCGCATTTCAATCTGAAATGCTCGACATCAAAAAAGGAGATAAGGTTCTTGAAATCGGGACTGGATGTGGCTATCAAACGGCTGTACTATTTCATTTGGGTGCGAACGTTCATTCCATCGAAAGACAACATGCGTTGTATCATAAAGCAAAGGTAGTTCTGACAAAAATGCGCATTAAAGCACATTTGCATTACGGCGATGGTTACTTGGGCTTACCTAGCAAAGCTCCTTTTGACAAAATTATTGTTACCGCTGGAGCTCCAGAAATCCCTCAAGAACTATTTAAACAAATGGCTCTAGGCGGATTGATGATGATTCCTCTGGGTACAAAAGAACAAATGATGACGCTGATTGTAAAAACGAGTGAAACGGAATTCAAAAAAATTGAATTTGACAATTTTAATCAACGACATTTTCGCTTTGTTCCCATGCTAAAAAACAAACAGTAAGTAGCTGATTTGACAGAAATCAGCAGTTTCAAAATTCAAAAAAGGGAATAATTAACCTTAAATACAGGCATATTCACCTCGGTAACACAGTTACTAACACACGCTTAAACCCACATAACCACTAGGCAAAACACCCTTTTCAACACTAAAATGTTGATAAGGGGAATTCTATTCACCACTGCGACCACAAATTTTACTGAAATTGTAATCAGCAAAAAAACAAACTTTAACTAAATTCATTTATTATGAAAAAGACTATTCTATTTTTGTTCTTAGCTTGCACTTTTGGTGTCAATGCCCAAGACTTTAGCTTTGGAGCAGACGTTCAATCTCGTTATGTATGGAGAGGGGCGCAATTAGGTGATGAAAGCGCAAGCTTACAACCAAGCGTTGAATACACAAACGGTAAATTAGCCGTAGGTGCATGGGGTGCTTACTCTTTAGGTGGCAATGACGGTGCTCAAGAAATGGATCTTTACATTTCTTACGCGTTAACAGATGCTATTTCTGTAACGGTTACTGACTACTACTTCCCAGGAGCTAAAGGCGCTGGAAAATACTTAGAAACGGAAACAGGTCACACTTATGAAGCTGCCATTAGTTGGGCTGCTACTGATGCTATCTCTTTAATGGCTGCAAACTATGTTGCTGGAGATTACGAGGGTGCAACCTACGTTGAGGCAAGCTATGCTGCTGATCAGTTCACATTATTCGTTGGTGGTGTAATGGGTGATAATGCATTAGGAGCCTACGGGACAGAAGAAGGTCTTGTAAACGTTGGTATCAGTCTAGAAAGCGAGATTCAATTGAGCAGTACTTACAGTCTTCCTGTAAACTCTTCATTGATTCTTAACCCTGATGCTGAAAGCGTATTCCTTACATTTGGATTCTCACTATAATCTACATCGATTATACAACATAAAAAAAAGGGAGCTCGGCTCCCTTTTTTTTTATGTCTACATGTTACTTATATTGCTTTAATGCCCGATCCATTTGTCGCTGATCATCCTTCTGCTTCAGGTCTTGCCTCTTATCATGTAGTTTCTTTCCTCTACCCAGAGAAATTTCAATTTTAGCCCAACCTTTCGCATTAATGTACAATTTCAAAGGAACAAGGGTTACGCCTACATCCTGTAATGAAGATTCTATTTTCGCGATTTCTTTTTTATTCAACAGTAACTTTCTCACGCGTTTAGGTTCGTGATTCATGTAGGAACCGTAACTGTACTCCGCAATATACATCCCTGTCACCCACACTTCCGAGCCTTGCACATAGCAATAAGCCTCAGCTAAGTTTGCATTTCCCTCGCGTAATGATTTGATTTCAGTACCCTGCAACTGCAAACCGGCTGTAAATACCTCCAGTAATTCGTATTCAAATCTAGCTTTACGGTTCGAGATTGAAATGGATTGATTTTTTGTTTTCTTGGCCATTACATTCTATTTTTTCTCCACTGAGATTTTTCCGATGTACTCACCACCGTCAAAGTGTTTTTTTTCTCAATCATTAATTTCGTGGCAAACCATGCAGCTATCTTTTTCTCCTCTTGTGTGGCTGAACTCAAAGATTCAGACGTAAAATACGCACCCACAAAATGAGTATCAAAATCACCAGAAACAAAAGCAGGATGCTCCATGACAAAAGCACCAAAGGGCAATGTCGTTTGCACGCCAACGACGTGATATTCAGAAATAGCACGACGCATCCTCTTAATAGATTCATTTCTATCTTGTCCGTAGGTTATCAATTTTGAAATCATAGGATCGTAATGTATGGGAATTTCCATACCCTCTTCAAAGCCATCATCAACACGAACTCCAATTCCTCCGGGCCTTTTGTAGCTTTTTAAAAGCCCAATGTCCGGCAAAAAATTATTACGAGCATCTTCAGCATAAACACGCACCTCCATCGCATGCCCAGAAATCTTTAAATCATCCTGACTGAAAGCCAATTGCTCACCTCTAGCAACACGAATTTGTTGCTTTACCAGATCTACACCCGTAATCATTTCCGTAACGGGATGTTCAACCTGAAGTCGCGTGTTCATTTCTAAAAAATAAAAATTTTTATGTTCATCCAACAAAAACTCAACCGTTCCAGCACCTATATAATCACAAGATTTAGCAACATCTATGGCACATTTACCCATAGCTAAACGCAAATCTTCTGTAAGTACTGAGGATGGAGCTTCCTCAACGACCTTTTGATGTCTACGTTGAATGGAACATTCACGCTCAAAAAGATGAACCACATTCCCATGTTTATCTGCTAAAACCTGAATTTCTATATGTCTTGGCGAAGCGATGTACTTTTCTATAAATACAGCACCATTTGCAAAAGCCGAGACGGCCTCACTAACAGCCAATTTCATTTGAACCTCAAAATCTTCTTCTTGATTCACAATTCGCATCCCTTTACCTCCGCCACCCGCAGAAGCTTTAATCAGAATGGGAAACCCAATTTCCCTTGCCACCAATTTTGCTTCATCAACATCCTCAATAGCTTCATCTGTTCCGGGAACCATAGGTATGTCGTATCCTTTTACGACAGCTTTCGCAGATAACTTATCGCCCATTAAACCAATTGCTTTTGGAGAAGGTCCAATAAATTCAATACCGGCTTGATTTACCAAGTCAGCAAATTCTGCATTCTCAGAAAGGAAACCATAACCCGGATGAATCCCATCAACATTCAAATCAAGGGCTACAGAAATAATTTTAGCCCCTAACAAATAAGACTGACTCGAAGGAGCTGGGCCAATACAAACAGCCTCATCAGCATACAAAACATGTGGAGCACATCGATCTGCTTCCGAAAAAACCGCCACGGTTTGAATACCCATTTCCTTTGCAGACCGCATAACGCGCAAAGCAATCTCTCCTCTATTTGCAACTAGTATTTTTTTCATAGCTTACATTATCTACGCAAAATACAAATTTTTGAACCATCCATTAAGTAGATTTTTCACAAAAAAAAAGGAGTCTAACGACTCCTTTCTTATTTCATTTTTAGATTCTAGGCTAAAACTTCAGCAACCTTATCTGCAGCTTCTTGAAGCTGAATAACAGAGTGTACCTCTAAACCACTTTCATCAATTAACTTCTTCGCTTCAACGGCATTGGTACCTTGCAAGCGAACAATAAGCGGAACATTAATCTCACCTATATTTTTATAAGCATCAACCACACCTTGAGCTACGCGATCACAACGAACGATACCTCCAAAAATGTTAACCAATAGTGCTTTTACATTTTCATCTTTTAAGATAATTCTAAAAGCCTGTTCTACACGAGCCGCATCCGCAGTTCCTCCAACATCCAAAAAGTTGGCTGGATTACCGCCGGCGTGTTTAATAATATCCATAGTTGCCATGGCCAAACCTGCACCATTTACCATACAACCCACATTACCATCTAACTTTACATAATTCAATCCGTACTCGCCTGCTTCAACCTCAGCAGCATCTTCTTCACGAACGTCACGCATTTCTGCATAATCTTTGTGACGGTACAGTGCATTATCGTCTATAGAAACTTTGGCGTCAACAGCAATAATCTTATCATCCGATGTTTTTAATACGGGATTTATTTCAAAAAGTGAAGCATCAGCGCCATCGTAAGCTTTGTATAAACAAGCAACAAACTTGGTCATCTCCTTAAATGCTTTCCCCTCTAAACCAAGGTTAAAAGCTACTTTACGACATTGAAAAGGCAATAAACCTGTTGCTGGATCAATCTCTTCAGTAAATATTAAATGAGGCGTTTTCTCAGCCACTTCCTCAATATCCATACCTCCTTCGGTAGAATACATAATCATATTTCTGCCCGTAGCTCTATTCAAAAGCACCGACATATAAATCTCACTGGTCTCAGATTCACCAGGGTAATAGACATCTTCAGCAATCAAAACTTGATGAACCGTTTTTCCTTCTGCACTGGTTTGTGGTGTTACCAACTGCATTCCCAAGATGTTTTCAGCGTGAGATTTTAACTCGTCTAAATTTTTAGCCAATTTAACCCCGCCTCCTTTACCACGTCCACCTGCGTGAACTTGAGCTTTGATGACATGCCAACTGGTACCGGTTTCTTCTGTTAATTGTTTGGCTACTTGAATCGCTTCTTCAGGGTTTGAGGCTACTTTTCCGCGCTGAATTTCTACTCCATAACTATTGAGTATTTCTTTACCTTGGTATTCGTGTAAATTCATTATTTTTTCTTATAAAATGAGTTGCAAAAATATAGTATTGTTAGGAGAATAAAAAAGAAAATAGCAATAAGAAATTCATCGCTAAAAATGCAGCATTTTTTATGCAAAAAACTGTAGAAAAAAGCCGAAATAATCTCAATTATAAATAACTTGCCATTCCCTAATTTGAATATAAGAATATAATGATGGTCGTATTATTAAAAAATAGCTGAGCATATAATTAAAAATAACTTTACTTTTACTTTAAAATTAGTTTGCAGATGTCAGAAAAAAATCCATCCGTTCACTACATAAATTATTTGGAGCTTGACAAAATCCTCAATGCGCAGCATCCAATAAGTGGTGATGGAAAAGAAGCTGCTCATGATGAAATGTTTTTCATCATCATCCATCAGACCTATGAATTGTGGTTTAAACAAATCATACATGAAATAGACTCTATCATGGACCTTTTCAAGCAAGAAAAAATAAATGAAGAGAATATTGGTGTCATCGTTTCTAGAATTGAGCGTGTCAACAAAATTTTGAATGTTTTGGTCCAACAAATTGACGTACTGGAAACTATGACGTCTTCCGACTTTTTAGATTTTAGACACCACTTATCACCAGCTTCTGGTTTCCAATCCCATCAATTCCGAAAACTAGAACTGATGCTAGGTCTCAAAATAAAAGACAGGCATCAACTCGGAGGCTGCCCATACCATAATGAGTTTGAAGGAGCTAAAAAGAAAGAAATTTTAACTTTAGAAGATAGTGAATCTCTATTCAAACTCGTTGAAAGATGGTTGGAGCGAATCCCATTCTTAAACATGGAAGGCTTTGATTTTATTGACAAATACGAAACCGTTGTCAATGAAATGATGAATAAAGAGTCAACGAGCATAAAAAACTCACCGCTGCTTTCTGATGCCGATAAGGCGCTTAGAATTCGAATGATTGAAGAAAATAGAAAATATTTTGAGCGTGTATTTGATGAAAGCGTGCATCAAAAAGCTATGGAAAATGGAGAAACATCTCTGTCCTACAAAGCAACCATGTCCGCTCTGTTAATTAATTTATATCGCGAACAGCCTATACTTCACTTACCCTCCAAATTTTTAAAAAACCTGGTAGAACTCGATCATCAAATAGCTACATGGAGGTTCAGACACGTTCAAATGGTAGAAAAAACACTAGGGCAAAAAATAGGAACTGGGGGTTCATCTGGGCAAGGGTATCTCAAACAAACGGTAGATCAACACAAATTATTTACAGATATCGCCAATATATCTACACTCATGATTTCTAGATCGTACGCACCCGAATTACCAAAAAAAGTCAAAGAGCAATTAGGTTTTAACTTTACCGATAAATGGAAATAGAATTAAATAATAAAAATGCAATCGTATGCGGAAGCACAGAAGGGATAGGAAAAGCCAGTGCTATTGAGCTTGCAAAACTTGGAGCTAACATCACGCTGATATCCAGAAATGAAGAGAAACTAAAAAAGGTTTTAACGCTCCTAGACACCTCCGCGGGACAAACACACTCCTACTTAGTTGCAGACTTCAAAAACACGACCGATCTAGAAAAGAAAATACAGGCTCTTGATGATAAATTTCACATCCTAATTAATAATACCGGTGGTCCGGCAGCAGGTGCCATAATAGATGCAGACTCTAAAGCCTTTGAAGAGGGGTTTAAAATGCACATCGTTTGCAACCAGATTCTCGTTAAAAAGGTAATGTCTGGAATGAAAGAAGAGGGTTATGGGCGGATTGTGAATGTCATATCCACCTCAGTAAAATCGCCCATACCTGGGCTGGGTGTCTCAAACACCATAAGAGCGGCTGTTGCCAACTGGGCTAAAACACTATCTCTAGAGCTAGGACCCTACGGCATCACGGTTAACAATATCCTTCCCGGATTTACCAACACCAATCGACTGAAATCACTCATTGCATCAAAAGCGGAAAAAGAAGCCCTGTCTGAACAAAAAGTAATTGAAAATATGAAGTCAACCATACCTGCAAAACGATTTGGAGAGGCTTCTGAAACGGCAAATGCAGTGGCTTTTTTATGCTCACCTGCAGCAGCTTACATAAATGGAATTAACCTTCCTGTAGATGGAGGTAGAACGGCATGTTTATAAATGGAAAAAATATTAAATTACATAAACGGAGAATTGGTTGAACCCAATAAGGGCTCATACTTTGAGAACTACAATCCCTCGAATGGCCGCCCTTACTCATGGGTGCCAGATAGTGAAGAAGTTGATATTGATCTTGCCGTTGCATCTGCTAAAAAAGCCTTCAAATCATGGAGTAAAACCTCCAAACATGAACGTTCTAACATCCTCATGAAACTGGCTGATGCCATTGAAAAACATTCCGAAGAATTAATTCGTGCCGAAAGTAAAGACAACGGGAAAACAGAGGCTCAGGCCAGAAAGGTAGACATACCAAGAGCATCCGAAAACATACGTTTTTTTGCTACTGCTATTTTACACGATCACTCTGAGCTACATGAAATGGATGGCGAGGCATTAAATTACACCTCAAGACAAGCTATAGGTGTAGCCGCATGTATTTCGCCGTGGAACCTACCCCTGTATCTACTCACATGGAAAATTGCGCCTGCCCTCGCAACAGGGAATACCGTAGTTGCAAAACCCTCTGAGGTGACCCCTATGACTGCCTTTTTACTCAGTAAAATATGTATCGAGATAGGGTTTCCGAAAGGCGTCTTAAATATTGTACATGGGTACGGTTCAAAAGTAGGAGACCCGCTTACTACACATGCAGACACACCAATCATCTCCTTTACAGGAGGAACCATAACCGGAAAACACATTGCCACACTTACAGCCCCTATGTTTAAAAAAACTTCTCTGGAACTGGGTGGCAAAAATCCAAACATCATATTTGCTGATGCAGACTTCAATCAAGCTGTAGATATGGCAGTAAAGGCTGCTTTTTCCAATCAAGGACAAATCTGCCTATGCGGATCAAGACTGTTTGTGCAAAAAGAAATCTACCCAAAATTTAAAGCCGCTCTACTATCGAAAGTTTCTCAACTTAAGGTGGGCAACCCAAAAGCGCAAGAAAGTGACCTAGGAGCCATGGTATCCGAGACTCACATGAAAAAAGTATTGGGAAAGATTCAGGAAGCAAAAAAATTGGGAGGACAAATCCTTATCGGTGGAGAACGAGCTATCCTTGAGGGAGAACTAAAAAAGGGATACTACATTCAGCCAACTGTAATTGAAGGACTCTCAAACGACTGCTCCATCAACCAAGAAGAGATTTTTGGCCCAGTGGTCTGCTTAATTCCTTTTGAAACTGAGGAAGAAGTTATTGAAATGGCAAACGCAACAAAATATGGACTATCAGCGAGTATCTTTACTGAAAACATAAGTCGAGGCCATCGTGTTGCTGCTGCTATTGATGCCGGAATCGTTTGGATAAACACATGGATTTTAAGAGATCTAAGAATTCCCTTCGGTGGCATGAAGCATTCCGGTTTGGGAAGAGAAGGTGGATTTAAATCCCTACAATTTTTTACAGAGCCCAAAAATGTTTGCGTGAAAATTTAAATGCATTGACATGGAAAAATACAATAGCAAAAGAGCCCCTCAAGCAGTAGGACTATACCCTCACGCTCGAAAACATGGCAACCTATTGTTTCTTTCGGGTGTAGGACCAAGAGTCGCAGGGACAAAAGACATTCCCGGAGTCACCCTAGATGAGAAGGGAGAAATCTTAGCTTACGACATTGAACAACAATGCCATTCCGTATTTAAAAACATCAAATACATCCTTGAAGATTCAGGATCCTCATGGGACAAAATTATCGATGTTACCGTCTTTCTTACAAATATGAAAGACGACTTTAAAACCTACAATAAAATTTATGCAAACTATTTTAAGGACAACCAACCCTGCAGAACAACCGTAGAAATAAATTGCCTACCAACTCCTATTGCTATTGAACTAAAAGTAATTGCATCATTATAAACTAAGCCATTATGCCTATTAGAAAACCATTCAACTTCCAACAATGGATTAAAGACAATCAAGAATTCTTGAAACCACCCGTAGGGAACAAATGTGTCTATACTGAGTCTGGAGACTTGATTATTATGGTTGTTGGCGGGCCAAACCAGAGAAAAGATTACCATTACAACGAAACTGAAGAGTTTTTTTATCAGATAAAAGGAGCTATCACCCTTAAAATACAAGAGGAGGGTAAAGCTGTTGACATCCCAATAAAAGAGGGCGAAATCTTCCTTTTACCTGCAAAAGTACCGCACTCACCCATTCGCCCTGCAAATAGTGTTGGCCTAGTTATTGAGGTACACCGAAATCATGGAGAAAAAGATGGCCTAGAGTGGTATTGTGAAAATTGCAATCATCAACTTCACAGCGTTCGTTTTGAATTAAAGAATGTTGAAAAAGATTTTCAACCACGCTTTAAAGAATTTTATGGGTCTGAAGAATTAACAACTTGTAGTCAATGTGAAACAAAAATGGAAATCGATCAACGATTTGTATAAATTTAAATGAAAAAACTATTTACTGTAGATATACACACCCATATTTTACCTAGAGAAATCCCAAATTTCAACAAAAAATTTGGGTATGGTGAATTTATTCAATTGGAGCATCACAAGCCTTGTTGTGCTAAAATGATGATGAATGACCAATTCTTCAGGGAAATAGAATCTAATTGCTGGGATCCAGAGGTTAGAGTGCATGACTGCAATCATCAAAACATTGATGTACAGGTTTTATCTACAGTACC
>JAQWKY010000034.1 GCA_029247585.1 Flavobacteriales bacterium
CCCGAAAATGTAGCTTCCTGGGCGGGTAGATTTAATTTGTACCACGGGAAATGGATCATGGGTGCTGAGTATGTGTACAAATACAACGACCCCTCGGCAACCAATAACTTTATTTACAAAGAAGGTCAAGCACTTTTGGCAAATCTGAGTTATTCTAAAAAAGGTTTTGGTTTCTCTCTGACCGGAAAACGCATTGACAATATGAGTTTTAACTCCGACAGAAACCTAAAAGGACAGGAAGTAAGCATCAACTATTTACCCGCCTTAACCAAACAACATGCCTACACTTTAGCTACCATTTATCCCTACGGTACAATCGCCAACGGAGAAATGGGCATCCAAACAGAACTAAACTACAAAGTCAAAAAAGGCACATTATTAGGTGGTGAATACGGAATGAGAATTCTTGCGAATTTCTCGAACGCTTACGGCATTCACAAAGCACAAATTGATGAGGACACTGCTCTGGGAGAATCCGGAACACTCGGATACACTTCTGATTTCTTTAAGGTGGGTGACGAAAAATATTTTCAGGAATTTAGCATCGAATTGTCCCGAAAAATCAATCGCAAACTGAAACTTGTGGGAAGTTACATCAACACACATTACAACAGTACAGTTATTGTGGGTTACGACTATCACGGGATGATTAAAGCGAATATTCTTGTATTCGAAACTCAATACAAGTTAAAGCCCAAACATTCCGTACGAACCGAAATTCAACATTTAAGTACGGAACAACACGAAGGAAACTGGGCGATGGGATTGATCGAATACACCGTATCTCCACATTATTTCTTTGCCCTACAAAACCTCTACAATTACGGAAACGAAACCAAAAAAATGCACTACCCGAATATTTCGGCAGGATACACTAAAGGCACAACCCGTTTTGCCTTAGGATACGGAAAACAAAGACAGGGAATATTTTGTGTAGGTGGCGTTTGTCGTGAAGTACCCAAATCAAATGGAATTTCTTTAAGTATCACTTCAAGCTTTTAAACCATGAGAAACTTAAAATATCTATTCGCTGTCATCGGTGCATTCTCCATGACCCTTACTTCTTGTGATGTCATTGAAGGTCCATTTACTGAAGATATCGTTGTAGGCGAATGTTTAGGGAAATGTAAAAAAATCCTTCTGGAAGACTACACAGGGCACATGTGCGGAAATTGCCCAAAAGCCGCGGAAAAAGCAGCAGAATTAAAAAGAATTTATGGGGATCAATTGGTCCCGATTGCGGTTCATGCCGGATTTTTCGCCGAACCTTCGGGCTCTTATTTTACAAGTGATTTTAGAACTATTGCCGGTGAAGAATGGGACAGTCATTTTGGAATCAGCACTGCTGGAAACCCAAACGGCATGGTAAGCAGAGTCGGATATCCTGAATCGAATCATATCTTACAATACTCACAATGGGCGCAAAAAATAGAAGAACGTTTACAAACCAAACCCGAAGCTTATATTGAACTGGATGTAAACTATAACACAACTACACGCAGTCTCCAGATTTCTACAAAAACTGAAATACTTCAATCCATTTCTGCTCCACTGAGCTTAAACATAGTCTTAACTGAAAGTGGTATTATTGCCTATCAAAAAGATTATGAAGCAGATCCGGAGAAAATCTCGGACTACAAACACAATCATATGGTTCGGAAAAGTCTTACAGGTACCTGGGGTACAGATTTAGGACAAACGAATTACACTAGCGGAGACCTCATCAACAATACATTTCGTGTAAACCTCGAAGAAGAATGGAATACTAAAAATATGTCGGTTGTAGCTTTTCTCTCAAACACAAATACCTACGAAGTTATTCAGGCCGAAGAAATTCACATCACAGAATAATATGAAAAAGCTGCTCGTACCTATTTTTATTTTATTTACAGGAATCTGTTCTGCTCAAAATTTTGATGCTGGACTTCTCGTTGGATTCACCACGAGTCAGGTTTCCGGAGATCAATTAGGAGGGTACAACAAACTTGGCACCCGTCTAGGAGCCTACATAAGTTACCCCATCCAAAAGAAGATGAGTCTGCAAGTAGAAATGCAGTACATCCAAAAAGGAAGTAAGAAACCATACATCAAAAACAGCCCACAAACCTATTCTTTTAATCTTCACTACATCGAAGTTCCCATAAGTTTAAACTATCAGATAAAAGAGGGTATTTACATAGAATCAGGGATTGGTACAGGATATTTATTTGCGTACAAGGAAGAAAACGAGTACGGAGACATCAACAGCCAAAAGCCGAATCTTTTCGCACTTGATTTCATTTTCGGTGCTCAATATCAATTCGATAAAAACATAAAAATCTCACTAAGGATGGGGAACTCCATAATTCCCTTTCGAGGGCATTCCTCTCGGGGTAAACAGGATTTTAATAAGGGTCAATATTCTACGCTACTTTCATTAACTTTGCACTATCAAATGAATCGGTAATGAAACACAAAATCATAGTAGCCATTACAGGAGCTAGCGGCTCCATCTACGCTAAGGTTCTTTTGGACAAGCTCGAAGCACTCAAAAGCCAAATTGATACCGTAGGAATTGTCATGTCTAAAAATGCAAAGGACGTATGGGAATTTGAGTTGGGCAATGATGCCTACAAAAACTACCCCTTTGATTATTACGAAAAAAACGATTTCATGGCTCCATTTGCATCGGGCTCTGCACAATACAACACCATGATTGTAGCACCCTGTTCCATGGGTTCCATGGCTCGTATCGCAAGTGGTATTTCTGATGACCTGGTATGTCGAGCTGCAGATGTCATCCTAAAAGAGCGCCGAAAACTAATTCTTATTAGTAGAGATACGCCTTTAAATCTGATTCAGATCAACAATATGAAAACAATAACTGAAGCAGGGGGAATCATCATGCCGGCAACACCATCCTTTTACAGCAAGCCAAATTCTTTTGAAGAACTTGCCGCCACAGTAATCGACAGAGCAATTGATATGTCTGGCCTTAAGCAAGATAGCTACAGGTGGCAATCGTAATTGTTGATATTTTTCAAAAATTTTACCCCCCTTAGACACAAACAAAAATTAAAAAATCCTTTATATTTGAATTACTTTAAAAATGATCTATGCTAGAATTTTGCAAAAACGTACTTCAGAAGGTCAGTTTTGATGACATCTTGTTTAAAAAAGAATTAACAAAGTCATTACAGTGGGTTAACGAAGCTGACGCCGAAAGCTTACGAACATGGTGTTTAAAAATGTACGGCAATAAATACGCCGATATCATTCAGCAAGCTTTTGAAACTATTTCCTAAAGAGAAGATTTTTTTTACTTAAATTCTTCTCTTTTTTTTGTGGGGCTAAAACAAATTCATTCCACGGTCGTGGTAAACCCTACCAAGATGTTTGTAGGCGGCTTCGGTGGCCATCCTACCTCTTTGAGTCCTGACAATATAGCCCTCTTGAATTAAATAAGGCTCATAAACCTCTTCTAAAGTTGCCGCTTTTTCACTTACTGCCGTAGCAATGGTCCCCACTCCTACAGGGCCACCCTTAAACTTATCAATGATGGTTTTAAGAATCATAATATCCATCTCATCTAAACCTTTCTTGTCGACTTTAAGCGCGTCCAGTGCAATATTCGTAATGGACATATCAATATGACCTGTTCCTTTAATTTGAGCAAAATCTCGTACTCTACGTAACAAGGCATTTGCAATTCGTGGGGTTCCCCGACTTCTACCTGCAATCTCTGCTGCAGCCTCAAAATCTATGGGAACGTCTAATATTCCTGCCGATCGATCGACAATTTTTGACAACAACTCCGCATCGTAATACTCCAAGCGAGAATTTATTCCAAAACGAGCCCTTAAGGGTGCTGTTAGTAAACCCGACCTGGTTGTCGCTCCAACAAGTGTGAATGGATTTAGTTGAATTTGGACGGAACGTGCATTGGGTCCAGACTCGATTAAAATATCAATTTTAAAATCTTCCATTGCAGAGTAAAGATACTCTTCGACAATAGGAGACAAACGATGTATTTCGTCAATAAACAAAACATCGCGTTCCTCAAGATTTGTTAATAATCCAGCTAAATCTCCAGGCTTATCTAAAACAGGTCCCGAAGTAACTTTCATTCCGACACCCAACTCATTGGCTATAATGCCCGCCAGCGTAGTTTTACCTAGACCTGGAGGCCCGTGTAAAAGAACGTGATCAAGAGCATCCCCTCGTTGGTTTGAGGCGGAAACAAAAATCTCCAAATTATCAACCACTTTCTGTTGCCCCGAAAAATCATCAAAAGCTACCGGTCGTAACTTGATTTCAAACTCATTTTCATCGGCACCAAAATCTTCTGAAGAAGCGTCTAAATTTTCATTCATAGAAACAAATGTAGCTAAATTAAGGGGCAGAAAGTTAAAGATTTACAAACTTTCTGTACTCAAACAATTCGAAAAGTAATTCGCTCCGTTCATCAAAAAGACTAATCTCTTACTTCAAGTTTTTCTCTTAACATATTTCCCACCAACATGAGGGCAAAAACCAAAAACATAATTGCCAATCCTGGAGCTAAAGCCAAATAAGCTTTATCTAAAATAATGTAAGCGTAGTGATTTTTTATCATAGCTCCCCATGAGGGCATAGGTGCTTGCGCACCGATTCCCAAAAAACTTAGCCCTGCCTCAATCAATATTGCAGAAGCAAAATTAGCAGCGGAAATAACTACAATTGGGCCCATTACATTAGGTAAAATATGACGGAACATGATTCTTAAATCTCCAAAACCTAAAACTTTAGCTGCTTGGATGTATTCTTTTTGTTTTAGACTCATTACTTGCCCTCTGACCACGCGGGCTACTTCGACCCACATACTTAGTCCTACTGCAATAAAAACCTGCCAGAAGCCCTTTCCTAGAGCCAAACTGATAGCAATAACCATTAATAATGTAGGCACAGACCAAACGACATGAACAAACCACATGACTACTTTATCAACCCAAGATCCATAAAAGCCCGAAATGAGTCCTAAAGCGATACCTATTACCAAAGAGATAAAGACCGAAATAAAACCTACCGCCAAAGAAATCCGGGTACCCACCATCAACCTACTCAGAAGGTCTCTTCCGTATTTATCCGTCCCTAAATAAAACTTTCTTTTATAGGATACAGATATTGGGTTTTTACCTGCCAATTGAACAAAGGGCATCTCCTTTTGATAAAAAGAACCGTAAGGAGTATAAAGTAATTGCCCATTTTTTATTTCGAAAGAACTTACCGGAATAGCAGCATTCGCTTTCTTTTCTCCATAGATAAGTCGCTGTAAAAATGAGTTTTGCTGCTTTGTACGTTCTTTTAATTTTATAAATGTTACCTCAGAACCAGGCGGCAAGGTACTCAGCTCCAAATGCATTTCATTGGCATAAGGGCTCTTGTCTGGAGCAATAAAGTATACAAATACTGCAACAAATAAGCTGACTGCAATAATTGCAATACCTACAAAGCCAGGGATGTGAATTTTTTGACGTTTCATTCGGAGCGTAATGGCTTAAAACTACAAAATATATAGGTATTGAATACGGTTCTTATGAATTGAAAATTGGCCTGTAAGAATTGCAAACGGATTAGGTATCTAATTGTACAAAGAGTATATTTATCAAGCTCCACAAACAACAGGATAAAACA
Source organism: Flavobacteriales bacterium (assembly GCA_029247585.1). GTDB lineage: Bacteria > Bacteroidota > Bacteroidia > Flavobacteriales > UBA7430 > UBA7430. Next base: position 5,653 of record JAQWKY010000034.1, read on the forward strand.
ACCGCCCATTGAGTAAAGAAAAGATCATACTAGGAATAGACCCAGGGACAAGCATCATGGGGTTTGGGCTTATTAAGAAAAAGGGATCCTCCTTTGAAATGATTATGATGGATGTACTTATTCTAAATAAAGTCAAAGATCCCTACTTAAAACTCCAAAAAGTTTTTCAAAAAACACTGGCTATAATTGACCATTATCATCCCGACGAAGTTGCCTTGGAAGCCCCTTTCTTTGGTAAAAATGTTCAATCGATGTTAAAGCTAGGTCGGGCACAAGGAGTAGCCATGGCAGCCGCCCTTCAAAGGGAAATTCCTGTTACAGAATATGCTCCCTTGAAAATTAAAAAAGCCATCACGGGCAGAGGGTCTGCTTCCAAAGAGCAAGTTGCTGGAATGCTTATGCAACTATTAAAGCTGAAAGACATGCCAAAATACTTGGATGCCACTGATGGACTTGCTGCAGCTGTTTGTCATGGATTGCAAAATGGGACTTCAGGATCAAAAAAAAGCTATTCCTCCTGGTCTAATTTTATTAAGGATAATAAAGATCGAATTGATAATTGATAATTGTCAATTGACAACTGGCCACCAATTAAAACTTAGCCTTGATATTCTCAGCAATAGCACTCAATTCTTCGGATTCTAATTTCAATTTAGGTTTTGAAAAATTGATGTCCTCTACCGATTGAAGCGGGATTAAATGAATATGAGCATGTGGCACTTCCAATCCAATAACAGCAATGCCTACCTTCTTACAGGGAATCGATTTTTCTATGGCACGAGCAACTTCCTTAGCAAAAACCCATAAATTGGCATACTCTTGATTTTCAACATCAAAAATAGAATCGGTTTCTGTTTTTGGAATCACCAAAACATGCCCCTTAGCAAGTGGGAATACATCCAAAAAAGCTAAAAAATGATCCGTTTCTGCAATCTTATGACAAGGTATTTCTCCTTGAACAATCTTTGTAAAAATACTGGCCATTATCTAGAAATCTCTAAAATTTCAAACTTTACTAAGCCCGCTGGAACTTGTATTTCTGCTATTTCACCAACCTTTTTACCTAACAAACCTGTTCCTATAGGTGAATTCACCGAAATCTTACCTGTCTTGATGTCAGCCTCTGTTTCTGCCACCAAAGTAAAAGTCATTTCTGCTTTTGTATTTAAGTTTTTAATCTTCACAATAGATAATGCAAGTACTTTATCTGTGTCTAGCTGAGATTCATCTATAACACGCGCACCTGAATACATTTCTTCGAGTTTCGCAATCTTCATTTCGAGCATACCTTGCGCCTCTTTAGCCGCATCATATTCGGCGTTCTCAGACAAATCCCCTTTATCTCTAGCTTCGGCTATTTGTTGCGATATACTAGGTCGTTCAACAAATTTCAAATGATCAAGCTCCTCTTTCAACTTCTTAAGTCCCTCTTCTGTGTAGTATGAAACTGTAGACATAATTAAAAAATTTAGTTTATCTAAATAACAAAAAAAGAAGACTCTATGAGTCCTCTTTATGCAAATTTATAAATATTCCTCTAAAAAAGAAGAGAATTCTTAAAGTGTAACCCTTACGCCAATAGAATTTGGAGCCTGTAATGGGTTTGCTGCCCTGTATGAATAATCTAGACCGAAGTTGGTTCCATTCCTTAATGGCAACTCGAATGATGCTCCGAAACTCAATCCTGAAAGCGTGGTTGTTTGATCATTCTTGTCATCATCCATAGCCCCCTCATAGGCATACGCTGTTCTCAGCATAAAATGTGTTTTGTAGGCATACTCCACACCGGTAATCATTTGATTTTTAGTGAAGGAGTTCGAAATGAAATTACCCGCTAAGGTAAGGCGATGATTCTCCTCTTTATAAAAATCGTATGCGCCACCGATGGAAAGAAGAGATGGTAGCTCAAAAGCCTCAACGCGCAAATCGTAAGTCATCTGATAATCCTGGCCATGAGCACTTGAATTGGTGTTCTTAACATCATTACCATCACCCTCAAATTTCATTTTGGGTCCCACATTTTTAAGGGTTATCCCAAATTTAATTTGTTGATCATCACCCGCTACGTATTGAACACCTGCATCTAATGAAATCCCCGATGCTTTTAAATCTGGAATGGACTCAGAAATAATTCGAACAGTAGCACCGCAAGAGATGTTGTCCGTAAATTTTTTAGCATACGAGAATCCAGCATTCATGTAGGATGGCGAGTAAGTACCTCCGGTTCCTTCGGGCAATTCTGTAGTTGTTACATCAATAGCTCCAAAATTCATTGACATAAAAGTTAGTGCAAGAACCGCATCACTATCCAAGGTTTTGGCAACACCGAAAGCATTGATTTTAATATCTGCCAACCAAGAGGTGTTTGAAAATATCAACTCAATATTTTGAGTGCCTGACAAACCTGCAACATTCACGAAAGTAGCTTCAATACCCGACACAGAAGCGGTATTTACACCCCCCCATCCCGATGATCTCGCCCAAGGATTAATCAATAGCTCCGTAGCTCCAGCCTGTCCAGAACGCTGTTCATTACCAGCTGAAAGATCTGTAGCATGTAACGACACCAGCAAGACCAGAACTTGCAGAAATTTCTTTATACCATTATTCATAAACATAGTCGTATGAAATTTTTAATTAACATCTATTAAAATGAATCCAGATCAATAGGTCTTAGCGCTCCAAACCACTTTACTACTTTTTCACCCTTAGCACCCGCATCCACATGTATGATATAAACTCCAGAAGAAATGGATACGCCATAATCATTTTTCAGATCCCAGTCCCAACCTACCGTATTTTGCTCACTATCTAGTTTTACCTGTCGAACTAAGGTTCCAGAAACATTGTAAATGGAGATGGTACAAATTTGTGGTAGGTTCGTAATTCGCACTCGATGATCTACCTGGTCTTTCTCATAATTATTAGACCCATAGTAAGGGTTTGGTACAACACGAATTAGATCAAGAGCTTTTCGTGCAACATCTTCATCCTTCGTAACAGTCTGAATATCTTGCGTATTGAACTTAATTTGCAGACCCCCATCATTATCCGAAGTCACACTTTGCTCACAAAGGCTACCTTCCATTTTATACTTCTGATAAGGCTTAGATACTCGCAGTTTCACCTCAACATCTGAAGACAATAAAGCAGCATTTTTGGCTAGAAGGGGAATTGATACCCAGGCTACTTCTCTAAAAATCTCCCGCTTGTACCTTATGCTGTTCATCTTTTTTAATTTTGAGTACAATGGGTTTTGTTTTTCGTCAGAACCGGCATAAGCGTTTTTCATTACATACACATAGTGTCTTCCACCAAAAATTACATCAAATGAATCATCAGAATCGAATGTGAAGTCAGCAAGGGAGTCTCCTTCCGTTAATGTTGACGTAGGATTCCACATCATATCAGCACCATTGTCGTCAGGATGTGCAGAGGATTCCCCAAACATCAAATTCAACCGTGTCCCTTTCTCAAGATCTAATGAATATCCAGGAAACCAAGAAAACCCTTGAGTTCCAGAATTATCTGGATTCCCATCCTTATCAACAGAGGGATCAGACTTCATGTACAACCTATTTGAGGCTGATTGTGTTTCAATCACCGGACAACGCGTCCATAGAGATTTATCCTTGGTAAATACGATATCTACGGATGGAAGATCTTTAAACTTATTTAATGACTGGAATGACTGGTAAGCTGGGGAATGCTCAAAAGCGCCCTCCATTCCGTCAACACCAACCAAACGATAGGGTGCCCATGCTCCATCTAAAATGCCTTCAAAAGCTTCTCCATCATCCAAACCTTTATGGTCGATAGTATCTATTCCAGACCTAATCCAATTGTTATGACTGATGTACATCTCTTCTCCTATTTGAGAAAAATGATCGTTATCATAAACGTAATCCAACCAATCTGAATCATCAGCTTTTAACGTTGAAGCACTCAAAAAACCATTATCTGAGTTTTTGTCATCCCCGAAACTCCCTACCTCTTCTCCGTTTTCAATCGCAAGCGACAAGCCCCATTCAACAATGAGTTGTTCGTTATTGACTTCAATAGTTTGTTCAGCATATACCGTATCTCCTAAAGTACTGTTTACGAGTATCCACTGCCGAGGTAGAATATATGAACTTGAATCTGCAACGAGAAATAAAGTGTCATTCAGCTCAACATTCATCTTAAATATAAACTCGGTGTTCTCAGGTACATTTAAAGGGTCTACAACTGTTATATTTACAGGGCCCGTATTTTCAGCATAAGTGGTGTTTGGATCACAAAATTCTGATAAAATGACCGCTTTAGTTTCTGGAGTAAACTCCAAACTCATCCCCCCATTACCAATTCCTTTGAGACGTGTCAAAGAAGGGATAGTTCCATAACTCACATTCTGAAGTGTACCGTCTGCCTCTGCATCAGGCCTGTGAGGTATGACTGAATATTGTTTTATGTTTTTTCTACCCGCCAAAAAAGGCTTTTTCTGTCCCTTAAAACTGGGCGCATAGAGATTACTGGCATCGGAGGGTTGATCAGGAGCATAGGCTAAATACTGATTGTAGGCGTAAGCAATTGCTGTGTAATAATAGGTTTTGTGATTTACTAGCGTACGATTCCCAACAGCAAACAAATCTTCGGTTATCGATACAGAGTGTTTGATCCCCTGATTCATACTTCCAACATCTTCAAGGGTCATGTCTTTCGGGATGCTCGCCTGTAAATCTTGACTGTATTCAAAATTTATGAGTCGTGAAATGGGGTGATCCGTTTCTTCTGTAGTTATTTTACCCTCTAGGGTCCGGTAATTTTTCACATCAGATTGAAAAACCAATCGAGCTTTATCGACATTATAAATATCAGAAGCAGTAACGGTTTCATCTCTTAATTGGAAAATTTGATATCCCTCAAAAACATATTCATTATCATAAGGAAGTGTCTGTAAGCTATCGTAATACCCAATAATATTCACTTCGTCTGCCTCAACATAAGCTTCCTTGTAGTTGTTTGAATTGAAATCGTTGGAAATCATCATCACCAACTCTTGATCCAGCTCTTGTAGGGTCAAATCTGGAGCATCAGGCCCGTCTAAAACCTCAAAACACACATCAAATAATTTTTGGGCCTTATCATCTGCCAAACGCATCAGTTCTACAGAGGCCCATGCACCTCCTTGATTTGCCCGAGCCCATACAATTCCTGAAGTAATGTTATTAACCGCTCCAGGCTCTAATGTAAATGGTCCCGCAGATTGTACAAAACGTCTATCATCTGGCACATTACCGGCCGACTGCTCCGTCCAAGTTTGACCAGTGAATTTGGCATCAGTATCTCCAGGAAACATAAAGTCACAAGCTAGATTAGATGTATTTGTCCCATCGCCACCATAAGTCATTAAAGATCCGTCTTTCCACACCCCCCGAAGATAATTGTAAAAGTCAGAAGCTATGTCAGGCTCCCCATTGGTCACATCGCGATTATTATTATAATAGACGAACTTGGACATAATGATTTGTTCTCCAGGTTCGTCAATAATACCATTTCGGTTATTGTCAACACCATCGCCTTCATCTGCCAAAGGACCTCTAAAAAAGTCAACTCCAATCGCAGGTGGATTCGAACCATAGCCTTTTGCACCCTCATCATCTTCGTCACCATTGTAACAATAACCCAGACCTCTTGACACATCACAGCCGACATAATCATCCTTATAGTTTCCAAGATCTGCATCTACAAATTGCCCAAACCAAGCATCGTTCAAAGCACTGTGAGAGCGATTGATGATTCTGTAATTGTAAAAAGTCATGTTGTTGATTTCGTCATTCGTAGAAAATGCAAAAGCTTGGGCTTGAATCTCCAATCCAATGGCAGTATTCGATCCAGATGCCGTATGTGTGTTTCCGGCGTCATTATAAACCCACCATAAAGTTTGATCCCCAAACAACATGTCATCTTCTTTGCAATTGAGAGAGCCGTCTAAATTATACTCTGGATAATCTCCCGCAAGTGGGTTGTATTTTCCATCGCCATCTACATCGCGAAAAGGAGCTAATGTTTCAAGATTGTAATATGGGGTACTTGCTACAAGAGTATCTTTTCCCGAAAAGGCATTTGAAAAATCATCAGTAGATCGGTTTCCTGGATAATTCAATATCGATAATGGGATGTTGTAATCTGGGTAATCAATCGTCTTGTTATCTGAATTCCACCAAGCAACAAACTCTTCCACATCACTCCTGAGTAACACATAATGTTGATCGTACTTGGCACAAATAGAAGCATCTGTTTTTCCATAATTGGAATTGGGAAGTCCATCTGAAGTCAAACGAACATTATCGAGTGGTCCTGGCCAAAAATCATCCCCATTACTTCGATACGTCTGAGCTGCTACTTTGAGTTGATTGTTATCATCCTTACCTCCAATCCAAAGAGCGCCGGCAAATAAAGAATGTTTCCCTGAGCCTATAGGAATTTCATAGCGAGCAGCCCCCTGAAGATCCCACCACATGTCACCTCCATTCATGATGGATGTTCTTACATTGTTAATTTCCAACAAGGTGGTAGACGTACCAGAAGCACAATTGTAAGCTAAAGTCTGTAAAGAGCTTTTAGGTTTTTTGTTTTTATTATTCACATGCTCTTTTGCTTGGACAGCAACTACCATCGCAAACAAGACAACACAAAACGTCTTTTTAACAATCTTTTTCATATTTGTTTTATACTATTTACTATCAAGCTTAAAAATCTAACCTCACCCCTAGATTGATTGTTCTCGGACGCGAATAATGACTAGGGTTATTTAGCATCAAACTGTACAAATCAACATAAGAATTGGGGTCTGTCTCTTTCTGGGTGGCGTCCACCCCAACAGCACTTGTCAAATAGCCATCATCATCTGCGTTTCCAGTATATGAATACACATTAATGACATTGGAAGTGTTTAACAGATTGAGAACACGAACATAAACTTCTACTGAAGTAGATTTCTGATTATTCAGTTCACCCCAACTTAATTTAAATCGCTTATTAATACTTAAATCTAAACGATATGTCCACGGCAAACGAGACCCATTGATACTCCCGTCCAGAGAAGATCGTGAATCACTCAATGAAGTCACGCTGATTTGACGGCTGTATGGCGTACCAGAACCTGCATTTGCTTGCAAATTTAAGCCCATATTAGCAAATATTTGCTTTCCGTTCCACAACGGGCCGTAGTAATCATTACCGGTACCGTAACGAAAATCCATACTTGCAGTTAAACTGTGACGCTGGTCATAATCTAAGGGTAAAATTGTTCTCAGGTTAGGCTGAGATGAGTTTATGATGTTTGCCCCCGAGGTAGATGAAGAACCAGAACCGTCAGCAAATTGCATGGTGTAATTTGCATCCAATCTTAAATTTTTCGTACGACGCATTTCATAGGCTAATGAAAACCCTTTAACAGTTCCAAAATCTATATTGTCATAAGTATTGTAACTTATCGGGAATGCATAAGAAACTCTGGTGTATTGGAGCATGTCTCTCATTTCTCTATAAAATGCATTGATGGTCAATGCAGAACTAATAGATACAGTTTGTTTGAAACCCACTTCGAAGTTTGTTGTTTTCTGAGGCTTTAGGTTCGGATTATTGACAAACCTCGTCTTTTTGTAAGCCAAAAACAGGTAGTCCATAGGGTCCATTCTATTGACGCTCGGCCGCTGCGTCAAAACATCGTAAAAAGCATAAAACATGGCTTCATCAGAAATAGGAAAATTAAAAGAAATTCTAGGCACCACACTTATCTGTGGCTTGTAATCCTCAAAAGCACCAACACTCAAACCTTTGTTGAGTGCATCTCCGTCAGTTAGAGCATCTGGATTTACCAACATGGGTAATACTCCTTTTGATACGTTTAGAACTTCTGGATCGGAAATTGGAAGACCGCTGGCATTATACCAATCATCTCCTTTTCGGTAACCGGTAATGGAGGTGACATTTGTATTGTCGTCCACATAAACCACATAATCATCTCCAATATTGGAAGGATGATTAAAATCAGATACTTCGCCTGCCGTCATTATCTCATAAATAGAGTACTTGTCTTTCAAGACCTCTTGATTTGCATCGTACACATCTACACGAACACCTATATTGAACACCAAATCTTCAAAAGCAAATTTATCCTGTATGTAACCGGCAGCATAAACAGGCTGAAAAGCTCCTATTTCGCGTTTGTAATTCCCATCCGCATCTTTCCCACTCAAGAACTCATGCATTCCCGGCTGTGCGCCATTAAGTCTGTTTCCAGCATAATCATAGCCCGCCCAAGATGCGTAAGTGGATCCTCCGTCAAGTAATTCATCTGCACTGAACATTGAAATATCCAACTGATCGGGAGCGTATGAATGAATGTCGACAAGCTCTTCACGATCGATGCCATGGGCTTTTCTAAAATTCTTGGCAAAACTTGACATTTCATCGTACTGATAGGAATTCAGCTGTTCAATTATTGTCCCTTTTTTAGAGTCAATCCCAGAATAAACATAAGACCCATCAAACTCAGTAATGTAGTTATTCACTTTCTGTTGGGCCAATTTCCAAAGACCTACCGGACTTATATGATAAAACCTATCGTCTCTTTTTTCGTATTCGAACCCAATTTGAATGGCATGATTATTAATGTCAGCTGAAGCAGAACCCGTAATACGAAACTGACTGTCATCTATCTTTGTGTACCCATCATACTCACGTCCGGTGTTGAACCATAAGGAATAAACATTCGCAGAACGACCCCCATTAACCAAGGCACCAGCTCCGGTTATTTTATCCAATGAGATTGTTGGCTTATCTCCCATAAATTCGTAGTAAGATTTCGTATAGTTTTCTGCATATGGATTTAGGTTTCCGGGCTCAAAAGAATAGTCTTGTATTAGATTTTTATTCAATTCAAAATTCGTTCCAAGACCATCGCTCGTTGACACTCCAAAAATAGTATCATTGGGGGATACGTTGTACAGGGAATCAATACCAATGATGTTGATGGTGTGATCATCATTTGACCATTCATCTGGAGTCACTAGTGAGTCTGTCCTGATAGGAGTGAATTTTCCGATGTAACCGTAGTTAAAGAATTGGTCGCCATGATCAGCATCTTGAATTATCTGTTCATCCTTAGAATAATCGGCTTGAAAGGTGAAAAAAGCATTCTTAATTCTCGAAGAACCATTACTATCACCCGAGCCGAAACTTTTTTGAAAACGAGTAAAAACTCTATATCCCTTATCAATTAACTCTGGATTATTTGCAGAATTAAACAGGCTGTAAGAATAAACATGCTCTCTTAATTTTTTATTTGACACATTTCCACCAAAAGTGATGTTTGTTTTCAAGCTTGGCTTAAAATCCAACTTCCCTTGAACATTCCCCCCTTGCATCGCTATATTTTGCCTTGCATCCATATACTGAAGGTCCTTCATCGTGATGTATTCTGCAGCTCTTTCAGAGGCTACATCCCCATTATTAAGGGTAAAAATGAGTGGACTTTTCTGTAGGTTTTTCATGACATCATCTTTAACCTTGTAGGCACCCACAGCCGAAGGATTAGAATCTTTACTGGAATTGTATTCTCCAGAAAGAAAAAACCCAAGAATAGGTTTCCCAAGCAGATCTTTTTTTAGAGGTCCAGAAAAAATAAAGCTTGTTCGATTTCTTGCATAGGGATCTAGGGCCTGAGAGGTACTCATGTCAAGCCCTCCAAAAAACTTGTTTGACGGCCCTCTTGTGGTGATATTAATAACTCCTCCCGTTGCATCACCAAAAGACGCTGGGACTCCTCCGGTTATGATGGTCATCTGTTCAATGGCAGAACTATTGAGGTTAGTCATCGAGCTTCTTACCTTAACACCATCAATATATACAACCGTTGATTCTTCACGTGAGCCACGAACATTGATACCTGAGCCTTCGTCTTTTTGATAAACACCCGCTGTTTGCGCTGCAATGGTCTCAACATTCCGCGTAGGCAATGCCATAATCTCTTCCTTAGACTTTGTGGCTCCCGATTTATCGGGATCAATCAGTGGAATGACATATTCAACAAGTTCTACTTCTCCCAAAACTTCAGACTCTGTCTTAAGCTCGGCATTTAAAAAGGTGATTTTATTGGAGGAAACCAAGACCTCGGTAATTTGCTTGGTTGCAAAACCAATGAAAGAAACTTTCAATGTATACCTCCCCGGATTAATAGGTTTTATGGTGTAATTCCCGTCAAAATCGGCTACAGAACCCCCAAGAACCTCTCCATCAGAAAACAGAACAACATTGGCCATAGGGACCGGTTCTCCGGTATCATACTCTGTAATTATCCCCTTTAAAGTTCCCGATTGTGACTGCCCAAGGACGTATGGTGTTACCGCAAGAAAAGCAATCGCAACAAATAACTTCTGAAACATAAATTTTGAATTTTTATTTTGCTTAGGCTATTAAGCCGTTAGAAATATTAAATGTATTATTGACCTTAAATTAACTTGTCATCTATTCATGATTAGCTTACCAATTTCTATGCCACAAAGTAAATATAAATAAAACCTTGTATTTCAGAAGTATTGGCAAGCGAAATTATACGAGAAGAGAAACTAAAAATGTTAATTTAGGGCTTGAAATTAATGATTCATGAAAAAATTACTTTCTGTGATGTTCTTTTTGACTGTTTTTACAGCGTGCAAAAAAGAGGCTTATGATTTCCCCTTTGCGCGCGTAAATTACGACGGTATATACCCGAACAACGCAATTTACAATGGCCTTCATTTTCCGGGCGGATCTGCCTACATAAACGGAGGGGTCAATGGCATTCTTCTATTTCACGACTATTTCGGAAATTACATTGCTTACGATCGAGCCTGTACAAACGATCCACTGAACAGCTGCGAACAAGTCTATAGAGATGAAGAAGATCCAAACACACTATCCTGCCATTGTTGTGAATCAAAGTATTTTATTTTTGACGGCAGCGTAACTCAGGGACCTGCAAAGCAAGCCCTACACAGATATTCTACAAGATATGATGGTGTTGAACTTAGGGTCATAAACTAAAGCCTCAAAGACTAACTTATGAAGTCATAAAAAAAGCGCCTTGTGGCGCTTTTTTATTTAATATCTGTAGTACTCAGGTTTGTAAGGCCCTTCAACCGAAACGCTGATGTAGTCTGCTTGATCTTTACTGAGTTCCTCAAGCTCGACACCCAATTTCGCAAGATGTAGTCTTGCCACCTTCTCATCCAAGTGTTTTGGCAAGGTGTAGACTTTATTCTCATATTTATCAGAATCCAACCACAGCTCAAGTTGAGCTAAGGTCTGGTTTGCAAAAGAATTTGACATCACAAATGAAGGGTGTCCTGTGGCACAGCCTAAATTCACCAAACGTCCTTCAGCCAATAAAATAATATCCTTGCTTCCAATTGTATATTGATCCACTTGAGGTTTAATCTCAACTTTCGAAGAACCGTGGTTGTCATTCAACCAAGCTACATCTATTTCGTTATCAAAGTGTCCAATATTACAAACGATGGTTTTGTCTTTCATCGCTTCAAAGTGACGCCCAACAATGATGTCTTTATTTCCAGTAGTGGTTACTACAATGTCAGCTTCAGCAACAGCATTATCCATTTTCTTCACCTCAAAACCTTCCATAGCTGCCTGAAGCGCACATATAGGGTCTATTTCTGTAACGATGACACGAGCACCGGCTGCTTGCAAAGACTGAGCTGAACCTTTACCAACATCACCATAACCGGCAACAACGGCAACCTTCCCAGCAATCATTACATCTGTAGCTCGGCGTATACCATCCACTAAAGACTCACGACAACCGTATTTGTTATCAAACTTAGACTTGGTTACTGAATCATTCACATTTATTGCTGGAAGAAGAAGAGTTCCATTTTTTTGTCGCTCATACAAGCGGTGAACACCTGTTGTTGTTTCTTCCGACAAACCTTTGATCTCTTTAACCAACTCTGGGAATTGATCAAATACCATATTCGTTAAATCGCCTCCATCGTCTAAAATTAAATTTAAGGGTTTGCGATCTTCACCAAAAAACAAAGTTTGCTCAATACACCAGTCGAATTCTTCATCATTCATTCCCTTCCAGGCGAATACAGGTACACCCGAAGCAGCAATTGCTGCTGCAGCATGGTCTTGAGTCGAAAAGATGTTGCATGAAGACCATTGCACCTCTGCTCCTAGAGCGGTTAAGGTTTCAATCAAGACAGCGGTCTGAATCGTCATGTGAAGACATCCTGCTATTCGCGCACCCTTAAGCGGTTGACTAGCTGCATATTCTTCACGTATTGACATCAAACCAGGCATTTCTGCTTCAGCCAAACGTATTTCTTTTCTTCCCCAATCGGCTAAGCTCATATCCTTAACCTTATATTGAACACTTTTCATAGTTGTAGTACCCATTTTTATGAACTAATTTAGATTGCAAAGATACAACAAAATTTAGTCGAAAGTCTTTCAAGCAAGATGCATATCTTTACACGCAAGAATGAAACAAATATTTCATAAAACAAGCAGAAACAAAAGCCAAATTTATGTTTGGAAAGTAGTCTCTGCATACGATAGACTTTTCAAAAAAAGCTCATTATGTAAAGAAGAGCTCAAAGCTCTTGAAGTCATTAAAAGCGAAAAAAGAAAAATAGAATTTCTTGCCACTCGACGGGCTGTAAAATCCATTTTCGGAAACAATACAATACTCAAACATCACAAAACAGGGCAACCCTATATTGAAGAAAGACAACACATTTCTATTTCTCACAGCAAAAAATTCGTTGTTCTTGCCATAGGTGACGAAAATTTGGGGGTAGATATAGAAGAGCCCAATGAAAAAATACTTCAGGTTTTACCGAGAATTCTCTCAAAAAAGGAACACGAAGAATTTCAAAGAAATCCATCAACAGAATTGGCATGCAAATTATGGGGGGCTAAAGAAGCTGTTCTCAAGTACGTTGGAAATCCAAAACTAAATTACAGAGATGATATTCAATTGGAGGAAATTGAACCTGTAAAAGTCTGCTGTGATGACACTAAATTTCATGTAGAGTTTGAGAATATAGAACACATGATTTTGACCCTGGTCACTTCGCCACCATTACATTAAATGTGATTTTCGGGAAATTAATCACCGATTTAAAACCTCCAACCTGTCTCTCATGAGTTGATTCTTGAGCGCGTCTAAACTTTCAAATTTTTGTTCTTTTCGAATCCAATCATCAAAAAAGATGACCAAACGTTCTCCATAAATGTCTTCATCAAAGTCAATGATGTGTACTTCAATGGTTTTTTCGGATCCGTCTATCGTAGGTCGAACACCAATATTTAACATTCCCTTATACTCTTTCCCTCTAACCAAAACTCGAACTGCATAAACTCCATTCGCTGGGATTAATTTGTGCGAATCCACCACTTTAATATTTGCCGTTGGAAATCCAATTTTATGCCCTAAATGGTTTCCTTTTACAACAATCCCCGACAAACAAAAATCGTGGGTAAGATAAGCTCGGGCTGTTTTGATATCACCCGATTCTAGGGCCTTCCGGATCTTCGTGGAACTCACAGACACTTCTTGAACATCTTGTGCAGATATTTCCTCTACTTGAAAGCCATACAAAGGACCGAATTCTTTTAGATGTTCAAAACTGCCCTCTCGGTTACGTCCGAAATGATGATTGTATCCAATAACCAATCGACTCGTACCAAGTTTATTCACCAATACATCTCGAACAAACTCTACGGAAGATAAACGTGAAAACTCTCTCGAAAATGGATGTATGATCAAATGATCGATACCGGCCTGCTTCAAAAGTTCAATTTTTTCGTTTTTGGTAGAAATGAGTTTGAGGCTGTTGTCCGAAAACAGAACAATTCTGGGGTGTGGAGAGAAGGTCAACAAAACAGTCTCTCCGTCAATCGCGTTTGCGATCTTACGCAGTCGATCAATGATTTTTAAATGCCCAATATGCACCCCATCAAAAGTACCGGTGGTAACAACGGCATTCTCCACCTTTTCAAACGCTTCTATAGAATGGTATATTTTCACAGACAGAAATCTAAGGATTTTATTCTCAGCAACTAAAGACATTATAAACTAGGTCTATAAGCGACACCAAAATTAGTAAAATAAAAAAGCCAAGACTATTATCTAATTAAATAAAATTCGATAAATTTGCGCCCGAAACAAGGAATATCCATTATTCAACAAAATATATTTTACGATGTCAAAAAATATCGGAAAAATCGCTCAAATTATCGGTCCTGTAGTCGACGTTAAATTCGACAGCAGCAAAGCCAGTCTACCTAACATTTTTGATGCTCTTGAAATCACAAGAGACAACGGGAGAAAAGTAATCCTTGAATGTCAACAGCACATTGGTGAAGATACTATTCGTTCCATCTCTATGGATTCAACAGATGGTTTAAGTAGAGGAAATGAAGTTGTTGCTTCTGGATCCCCTATACTTATGCCAATTGGTGAAAAAATTAAAGGAAGACTATTCAACGTGGTTGGTGATGCCATCGATGGTATCGGAAACTTAAGTAAAGAGGGTGGTTACCCAATTCACCGCGAAGCTCCAAAATTTGAAGACTTGTCAACTTCTTCTGAAGTTTTATTTACTGGGATTAAGGTAATTGACTTGGTTGAGCCTTACTCTAAAGGGGGTAAAATTGGTCTTTTCGGTGGTGCCGGTGTTGGTAAAACCGTATTGATTATGGAGTTGATTAACAATATTGCGAAAGGCCATGATGGTATCTCGGTATTTGCAGGTGTAGGTGAACGTACACGTGAAGGTAATGACCTTCTTCGTGAGATGATTGAATCTGGCGTAATCAAATACGGTAAAGAATTTGAGGAAGACATGGAGCAAGGTGGTTGGGATCTTACTAAAGTAGATTCTAAAGAGATGATTAATTCTCAGGCTACTTTGGTATTTGGTCAGATGAACGAATCTCCAGGTGCTCGTGCTCGTGTTGCCCTTTCAGGGTTAACCTTAGCGGAATACTACCGTGATGGTGAAGGAGATGGTGCTGGACGTGACATCTTATTCTTTATTGATAACATTTTCCGTTTCACACAAGCGGGTTCTGAGGTTTCTGCCTTATTAGGACGTATGCCATCTGCCGTAGGTTACCAACCTACCCTGGCAACAGAGATGGGTGCTATGCAGGAACGTATTACTTCAACAAAAAACGGATCTATTACTTCTGTACAAGCGGTTTATGTACCTGCTGATGACCTTACCGATCCTGCTCCGGCGACAACTTTCGCCCACTTGGATGCAACAACGGTATTGTCTCGTAAAATTGCAGAATTAGGTATCTATCCTGCGGTAGACCCGTTGGATTCCACTTCTCGTATTCTTAACCCAGAAGTTTTGGGTGACGAACACTACGCTTGTGCACAAAACGTAAAAGAAATCCTTCAACGTTACAAGGAGCTTCAAGATATTATCGCCATCTTAGGATTGGATGAATTATCCGAAGAAGATAAACAAGCCGTTCACCGTGCTCGTCGTGTTCAACGTTTCTTGTCGCAGCCTTTCCATGTTGCGGAACAGTTTACAGGACTAGAGGGTGTTTATGTAAGTATTGAAGACACCATCAAAGGATTCAACATGATTCTTAACGGTGAATTAGATCACTTACCAGAAGCGGCCTTCAACCTTGTAGGTTCTATTGAAGAAGCGATTGAAAAAGGGAATAAACTCTTAGCTGAAGCTAAAGCCTAAATAAATTAAAATGGTCGTAGAAATTATCACACCCGACGCGAAACTATTTGAAGGTGAAGTCAATTCCATTAAGCTTCCTGGAGCAAATGGTGGCTTTGAGATTTTGAACAATCACGCACCTATCATTTCAACTTTAACAGCTGGTGAAATTTCAATTGCATTGGACCAAGGTCAAAATGAATCTTTTGAAATACAGGGAGGCGTTATTGAGATGCAAGACAACAAAATTATCGTTCTGGCTGACTAAGTCGTTCGAGACATTTCAGAAAAGGGGCTTTATTAAGCCCCTTTTTTTGTCTACAAGATTTTTATCTTTGCAGCATACCCATGAACTATAATATAAAAGACAAAATACGCAACAAACTCTCAAATCGGGAAGAGCAAAGCAGCCTT
The DNA here is from genome assembly GCA_029247585.1 of Flavobacteriales bacterium. Taxonomy (GTDB): domain Bacteria; phylum Bacteroidota; class Bacteroidia; order Flavobacteriales; family UBA7430; genus UBA7430. Next base: position 21,813 of record JAQWKY010000034.1, read on the forward strand.
CGATCCCTGAGTGACAACTCTAACCTTATTGACTTTTGTTCAAATGATTATTTGGGTTTCGCAAAGACTTTACCCTGTAAAAAATCAACGAAACAGGGAGCAACAGGATCTCGACTAATCAGTGGTAACTCCAGTCAATTTGAAAGCCTAGAGCAAAAAATTGCCAAATTCCACAATGCTGAATCGGGTATAATTTTCAACTCAGGCTACGATGCCAATATCGGCTTGTTTTCATGTATAGCGGATAAAGGAGATACGATCATTTACGATCAATACATCCATGCCAGCATAAGAGATGGAATACGCCTTTCTAATGCCCGATCCTTTTCTTTTGAGCACAATAATATTGACGGTTTAGAGAAAAAACTTCAACAAGCTAGTGGTCACATTTTAGTTGCCATCGAATCTGTTTACTCCATGGATGGGGATAAAGCTCCTTTGGAAAAAATTGTAGCTGTTTGCGAAAAATACAAGGCTAATATCATTCTGGACGAAGCACACGCAACAGGAGTTTTAGGTAAAAAAGGAGTAGGTTTAGCACAAAGTCTGAACTTGGAATCCAAAATATTTGCGCGCATTCACACCTTCGGGAAAGCCATGGGATGCCATGGCGCGATTGTTCTTGGGTCAAAAGATCTAAGAGCCTATTTAATCAACTTTGCACGATCCTTCATCTACACAACTGCCCTTTCAGAGCATAACTTAAATGCCATACAAAGTGCTTATGAAAAACTTAATGATGCAGAAGAAATCATTGGTCAACTACATGACAACATTGGCTTATTTCAATCTTTACTTTCTAAGAATCTGCAATCGAAATTAATCCCGAGTACAAGTCCAATTCAAGGCATTTTAGTCCCGGGAAATAAAAACGCAAAAAAAGCAGAAGTCGAATTACAGGCTAAGGGCCTTGACATCCGAGCCATCCTACACCCTACCGTTCAAAAAGGTGCCGAAAGAATTCGAATTTGTATCCACAGCTTCAACACCAAAGAAGAAATAAAAATGTGTGTAGAATGCATAGAAAAGTTAATCATATGAAGCGATATTTTATAACAGGTATTGGGACTGAAGTGGGAAAAACAATTGCTTCAGCCGTCATCACGCAAGCCTTGAAAGCGGATTATTGGAAACCTATTCAGGCAGGCGAGTTGGAGTGTAGCGACCAAATGAAAGTTAAAGCTTTAATCGATAATGATACGTCCGTGTTTCACCCTGAATCCTATCGTTTGAATCAGCCCATGTCTCCCCATGCAGCGGCAGAACGAGATGGCATTGAAGTAAATCTTTCATCTGTAAAAATCCCCGTAACAAAAAATCATCTGGTTATCGAAGGTGCCGGAGGCTTACTTGTCCCTCTCAACAATAAGGACACCATTCTCGACCTTATTGAAGCATTAGATGTTGAAGTCATTTTAATCTCTCGCCATTATTTGGGAAGTATCAATCATACGCTGATGAGTATTGAAATTCTTAAACAACGAAACATTTCTGTAAAAGGCGTTTTATTCAACGGCAATGAAAATAAAGACACCGAATCTATCATTACTGAAATGAGTGGCATTGAGGTTCTAGGAAGAATTGATGAATTAGATAAATTGGACAAAAGTCACATTCTTTCTATGGCAGAAAAATTGAAGAATAGCTTAATTTAGTTATTAATTACTGATCGTCTGTAAAATGAGTCTGGTAGAAAAAGATCAAAAATACATCTGGCATCCTTTCACACAAATGAAGACTGCCGAACCGGCACTTCCCATTGTAAAAGGAGAAGGCACATTACTCATAGATGATATGGGCAATAGTTATATCGACGCCATATCTTCTTGGTGGGTGAATCTTCATGGACATAGTCATCCTTATATTGCAGAAAAGGTTTACGAACAAATGCAAAAACTAGAACACGTTGTTTTTGCCGGGTTCACGCATCAACCAGCGGTTGATCTGTGTGAGAAGCTTTCAAAACATATGCCGGATAACCAAGCCAAATTTTTCTTTTCAGGAGACGGGTCATCTGCTGTGGAAATCGCCTTAAAGATGAGCGTGCAATATTGGAGAAATAAAGGGGAAAATAAAACTCGATTTGTCGCTTTAGACGGTGCTTATCACGGAGAAACTTTTGGCGCAATGTCTGCCGGAGCTAGAAGCATTTTCTCAGCTCCTTTTTCAGACTTACTTTTTGAGAGCACACACATTCCCTTTCCAAAAGATGAACAGGCAGCGATGCAAAGTTTAAAAACTGAAATTGCTAAAGGTGATGTTGCCGCTTTCATATTTGAACCCCTAGTACAAGGGGCTGCAGGAATGAGAATGTACAAACCTGAAACACTAAACAAACTCCTTCAAATCTGCAAAGAAGCAGGCGTATTGTGTATTGCTGATGAAGTTATGACTGGATTTGGAAGAACAGGAACCACTTTTGCCGTAAACCAAATAGAAGCCAAACCCGATTTCATCTGTATGTCTAAGGGCCTTTCTGGTGGGACCCTCCCGCTTTCTTTGACCAGTTGTACCCAAGCCATATACGAGGCCTTCTTGGGGGACGACATTCAAAAAGCCTTTTTGCATGGACATTCATTCACGGGCAATCCTGTTGGATGTGCAGCAGCTCTGGCAAGCTTGGACCTACTTGAGAAAAAAGAGTGCCAAGAGGCCATTAAAAACATTACGTCAAGTCATAAAACTTTTGCAAAAAAGCTAGAAGCGCTTGAAATCATCAATGAGATACGTCAAACGGGCACCATTCTAGCTCTAGAATTGAAGGCCGACAGCTCCGGTTATGCAAGTAGCATTCGTCAAAAATTATATACGGACTTTTTAAACCAGGGTGTGTTACTTAGGCCTTTGGGGAATGTCATTTACATTTTACCCCCCTACTGTATCCAAGAAAAAGAATTGAAAAAAGTTTACAAGGTCATCCAAGATAAGCTTACCGAATTATCCCAATAATTCAACAAATTATCTGTAAAGCTGGACTGTTCCCCGATAAACCTCTTCTTCTTTAGTTACCTTGTTCCCAACCTTAAGGACATAAAAGTAGGCTCCGTTGGGTAATTCATCGTTCTGATGCGTGGACTGACCATCCCACATACTTCCATCAATCCCGTAAGACCCATTTCGGTATACCTCATCGCCCCAACGGTTGAAAATACTCATATTGCTGTAGGAATAAAACTCTTCAGTAAGATCTCCTATTTTAAAGAAATCATTCTCACCATCACCATTCGGAGTAATGACATTTGAAACTTCCAAATCCTCCATGAAAAGAATATTAAAAGCAAGCGTAGTATCACAACCGGTGTACGTAAGGAGGTAATCTCCATAATCGCTTACCCTAACTAAGGTCTCAAGCGAGTCTTCTTGAGAAAACTCTATGACACCCGAATTAGAAAGAAAATCCCATTGACCTTCATCACTCCAAGACTTAGCTTTTACTTGGGTTTCCATTTCATCACGAATAAGAGGCTCATAAGTTAGCTCTGGGACTCTTTGTATGAATTCAAAATCTATCGTATCTGATGTTTCACAGATCAAATCCGTAAACTTCAACTGATAATACCCAAATTCATTTGCCCAAAATTTAGGTTTATACCAATTTTCAGAACTTAAAAAACCGTATCCTGATTCCTGTACTGAAATCACCTCCCAAAGAACAGAATCTTGTTCTAAAAACCGTGTTCCCAATAAATCTAAATCCTTATCACACAATGCAGGGCCGTTTGATGAAACTACAGGAGCTTTAAAAACATCCAGTTCAAATTCTTTCTGATAATCACACCCATGATTATCGGTAATCGTCATTACATAAGTATGAATCCCTGAAGTAGTTGGCTGAAGGACTAACTGAGTAGAATCTGTCTCCGGGTATACAATAGATGAAGGCTCTTCTGAGCAATCCCACTTAAAATCAATAATCTTCGCATTTAATAATTCGGTTTGCCCATCAATATTGATAAATAAATTCCAACTACAAATGAATCCATTATCTTGTTCCAAATGATCTGTAATTTTTAGAGTCCATTGTCCATTAGCTGTTGATCCATTAAAATCTGAAAAATCTCCAGAAGGCCTGTAAGTTCCAGGGATCATGGATTTACCACCATACAAAGGGCTGACTATCGTGTTGTCTAAGGAATTTGTAAGAACCCCAAACCCTGGATCTAAAGACCAGCAGTACTCCCAGCAATCACCTGCTCTTATAGTGTCCTCCGCTAGGTAATCATTATCAATGGCATCTCCTAACCAATATTCAACCTCACTACCAATATCATCAAACAACTGAACTTCTTTACCATTTGGAGAAATTAAGGACATCTCCAAATCACCCAAAAAAGAATGCTCTATATTAACGCATACTTTTACAGAATCTCCAACCCCAAGGGTCGTCGCTGGATCAAAACCAGATACATTAAAATCCGTTTCATAGGAAACTCCAGAACCATCGGGTAGATATATACCATCTCCAAAATTTTCTCCCCCAACTTCATTCCATGAAATCGGTTGATAAAAATTGGTCAAGGAATCTCCACGGGTAACTCCCGGAATAATTGTAATAGAATCCGAAGCACAAACATTATGAAGTTCGGGCAACATATCTTTGCCCTCATTGTAATAAAAGACAGAAGCACCTACCCCAGGATTATCAAAAACAACCCTCAAAGAGTCAAATGCCTCACAACCACTATTATCATAAGCACGAACTCGAATTGGATATATGCCTAGCTGAGAAAAGCTGTAATTGTTAATTAATTGCTTATCAGAAAACACAACTTCTTTAACTCCCGAAGTCAAACTATCAAAATAAGTCCATTCAAAAAACAAATCCTGGTCGGGGTCATTAGTTACAGCGCTCAAATCAAAATCGTAGCATGCGTCCAACTCACCAATAGGATTGATCCAATCACTCGACTCAATTTTTACAGAAAACTGACACGTATCGTCATCCTGAGCTGAAAGGTTTAATGCAAATAATGCACCCAAAAGAAAGAGTAATTTTTTCATATTCCTATACTGAACTTCGCTTGTTTTGGTAAAAATCGTAAAATTCAATTTACTAGACAAAGTGGACAAATATAACTTTTTTTAACTGCTGTAGCAATTTAGTATTTGCCCCAAATAGCTTAGTTTTGCAGTAATGGAACAAGAAAATATACGCAACTTTTGCATCATTGCACATATCGACCATGGGAAAAGCACATTGGCCGATCGACTTTTGGAACATACACGTACCGTAAGTGAGCGTGAATCCCAGAATCAACTCTTGGATAATATGGACCTCGAACGTGAACGAGGAATAACCATCAAGAGCCATGCCATTCAAATGGAATTTCTATACAAGGATACAACCTACAGGCTCAACCTGATTGATACCCCCGGGCACGTTGATTTCTCATATGAAGTTTCTCGTTCCATTGCGGCCTGTGAAGGCGCACTGTTGATTGTTGATGCTGCACAAGGGATACAGGCACAAACCATCTCCAACTTATATTTAGCCCTCGAAAACGATTTAGAGATCATCCCTGTCCTCAATAAAATCGATTTACCAAGTGCTAACCCTGAAGAAGTTAAAGATCAAATCATTGATTTGATTGGATGCGACTCTGAAGATATTATTCCTGCCAGTGCCAAAACTGGTATTGGTATTCAAGACATACTAGAAGCAATTGTAAATCGAGTTTCTTCTCCTGAAGGTGATGAAAACGCTCCGCTACAAGCACTTATTTTTGACTCTGTATTCAATCCCTTTCGTGGTATTGAAGCCTATTTTAAAGTCGTAAATGGAAGTATTCGAAAAGGAGATAAAGTGAAATTCTTTGCAACCGGCAAAGAATATTTCGCAGATGAAATTGGAGCTTTAAAGCTAGATCAAGAGCCTCGTAAAGAGATAAAATCTGGTGATGTAGGTTACATCATTTCAGGAATCAAAGTAGCCAACGAAGTAAAGGTTGGAGACACCATAACGCATACAGAGACGTCTTGCGACAAGCCTATTGAAGGTTTTGAAGACGTAAAACCCATGGTTTTTGCCGGTATTTACCCTGTGGACACCGAAGACTACGAGGAACTTCGAACCTCAATGGAAAAATTACAATTAAACGATGCCTCGCTTACTTTTGAGCCAGAATCCTCTGCTGCTCTAGGCTTCGGTTTCCGTTGTGGATTTCTAGGAATGTTGCACATGGAAATCATTCAAGAACGTCTGGAACGAGAATTTGACATGACCGTTATTACTACGGTACCTAACGTATCTTATTTTTCGTACTCCAAAAAGGATGAAAAGCTTTTGGTAAACAATCCATCCGACCTGCCCGATCCTTCTGTTATTGAAAAAGTTGAAGAGCCTTATATTTCGGCTCAAATCATTACCAAATCTGAATATATCGGTGCCATAATCACCCTATGTATCGAAAAACGTGGTGTTCTCAAGAATCAAATTTACCTATCAACAGATCGAGTAGAATTGAGCTTTGAATTGCCACTCGCTGAGATTGTATTTGATTTCTATGACCGTTTAAAAACCATTTCCAGGGGTTATGCTTCCTTTGACTAGCAGCCTATCGGATATCAACAGTCCAACTTGGTGAAAATGGATATCCTATTAAATGGAGATCAAGTTGATGCACTTTCAGCTTTAATTCACAGAGACAATGCACATAATATCGGTAAAAAAATATGTGTTAAACTTCGCGAACTTATCCCAAGACAACAATTTGACATTGCGATACAAGCAGCTATTGGAGCCAAAATTATTTCTCGTGAAACCGTAAAGGCTTTACGTAAAGATGTAACCGCAAAATGTTATGGGGGAGATATTTCCCGTAAACGAAAGTTGTTAGAAAAGCAGAAAAAAGGTAAAAAGAGAATGCGTCAAGTCGGGAATGTGGAAATTCCACAATCTGCATTTATGGCGGTTCTTAAACTCGATTAAACCTGCGCAATGAAAAATAAAATAAAAGCACTTAATGCAAAAATAGCAGAAGCCCAAAAAGGAGGAGGCGATAATAGAATTGATGCACAACATAAAAAAGGAAAATTAACTGCTCGAGAACGCTTACATTTTCTTTTGGATGAAGGCTCTTTCGAGGAAATTGGCATGTTGGTGACGCATCGATCGACCAATTTTGAACTTGATAAACAAAAATATTTAGGCGACGGAGTTGTAACTGGATACGGTAACATTAACAATCGATTGGTTTATGTATTTGCCCAAGACTTCACGGTTATGGGTGGTTCTTTAGCCGAGGCTCACGCAGAAAAGATTTGTAAAGTAATGGATCTCGCCATGAAAAATGGCGCACCCATTATCGGCTTGAATGATTCAGGTGGAGCTCGTATTCAAGAGGGTGTAGTATCCTTAGGTGGCTATGCAGATATTTTCTACAAAAACACGCTAGCTTCTGGAGTCATTCCTCAACTTTCAGCCATCATGGGGCCCTGTGCCGGTGGTGCCGTTTACTCTCCTGCCCTAACAGACTTCATCATGATGGTAGAAAACACTTCATACATGTTTGTTACCGGACCCAACGTCGTAAAAACCGTCACCCACGAAGAAGTGAGTTCCGAAGAGCTTGGTGGAGCTTCTACACATTCCTCAAAATCGGGTGTGGCACATTTCTCATGCGCAAATGAACTTACACTGATTGAAGACTTAAAAACTCTTTTATCATACGTCCCTCAAAACTGTGAAGAAGAAGCTCCTGCCATTCCTTACACATTATCTGATGAGCGGAGAGAAGTCCTAAACAACATCATTCCTGAAAACCCGAATCAACCCTATGATATCAAAACCGTTATTGAAGGAATTGTTGACATAAACTCTTTCTTTGAAGTTCATAAAAATTATGCCGAAAACATTGTTTGCGGTTTTGCTCGTATGGGTGGGAAATCAATCGGCGTGGTGGCAAACCAGCCCGCTTTTTTAGCAGGGGTTTTAAATATTGAAGCCTCCACAAAAGGAGCCCGTTTTGTTCGATTCTGTGACTGCTTCAACATTCCTTTATTGGTTTTAGAAGACGTTCCCGGATTCTTACCCGGAACTGACCAGGAATGGAATGGGATCATCACACATGGAGCCAAACTATTGTATGCGTTTGCTGAGGCTACCGTACCACGTATCACCGTCATCACGCGTAAAGCTTACGGTGGTGCTTACGATGTAATGAACTCCAAACACATTGGCGCCGACATGAATTACGCATGGCCATCGGCAGAAATTGCCGTAATGGGGGCTAAAGGAGCTGCTGAAATTATCTTCAAAAAAGAAATTCAGGAAGCAGATGACCAAGAGGCCAAATGGAAAGAAAAAGAACAAGAATACGCAAACCTGTTTGCAAATCCATACAATGCCGCTGCACGTGGTTATGTGGATGAAGTTATTGAGCCTGCACAAACTCGTCAGAAATTGATGAAGGCATTTACAATGCTCCAAAATAAAGTAGCAACACTACCAAAAAAGAAACACGGAAATATCCCACTATAAGATGAATGTACTCATATTAGGTTCCGGGGGTCGCGAACATACCTTCGCCTGGAAATTATCGCAAAGTCCACTATTAAAAAAACTTTACATTGCTCCTGGTAACGCAGGAACAGGTAGTTTGGGTGAAAATATAAATGTCAACGCAAACGATTTTCCTGCCGTAAAATCACTTTGTTTGGAAAAAGAAATTAATCTGGTCGTAGTAGGACCGGAAGACCCTTTGGTAAAGGGAATTCACGATTTCTTTTTGGCAGACACTGAGCTAAAAAATATTCCGGTAATCGGCCCTCAGAAAGCAGGTGCAGAATTAGAGGGGTCTAAAGATTTTGCCAAGGAATTCTTATTCCGTCACAATATTCCAACAGCAGCCTACCAAACCTTTACCTCTGAAGATTTAGAAGAAGGCTATGCCTTCTTAGAAACATTAAAAGCACCCTATGTTTTAAAAGCAGACGGTCTAGCAGCCGGTAAAGGGGTACTTATATTAAACTCTTTAGACGAGGCGAAAGCAGAATTAAAAGAGATGCTTACTGAAGCGAAATTTGGTGCCGCAAGTGCTAAGGTAGTCATCGAAGAGTTTTTAGACGGAATTGAACTGTCTGTTTTTGTTTTAACCGATGGGAACAGCTATAAAGTCCTACCTACCGCCAAGGATTACAAGCGTATTGGTGAAGGTGATACCGGCTTAAACACAGGGGGTATGGGGGCCATTTCGCCCGTTCCTTTTGCAGACGATGTACTGATGCAAAAAATTGAAGATCGTATTGTAAAACCTACGGTTGAGGGACTCAAAAAAGACAAGCTTCCCTACAAAGGCTTCATCTTTATTGGATTGATAAAAGTAGACAATGAACCTATTGTTATTGAATACAATGTTAGAATGGGTGACCCCGAAACCGAAGCCGTTTTACCTCGAATAAAATCAGATTTGTTGGAACTATTCCAAGCCGTTGGAGAAGGGAAATTGAATGAGAAAACGCTTGAGCTAGACCCTAGATTTGCTACAACGGTAATGATGGTCTCTGGCGGATACCCTGAGGCTTACGAAAAAGGGAAAGTCATGACAGGAATCGAAACGGTTAAAGATTCCATTGTCTTCCATGCCGGAACAAAACAAGTCGGAAACGAAGTGCAAACCAATGGGGGTCGTGTTATGGCACTGACTTCTTTTGGGGATACCATGAACGAAGCCTTGTCGAAATCATTTGCCAATGCGGAAAAAGTAAACTTCGACGGAAAATACTACCGAACCGATATTGGTTTCGATTTATAAATCGTATCACTAAATAAATTCATACAATCAAAAGAAGTGAGGATTTACCTTGCCTAAGGAATTTATTTCATCAGTGCTTTTAAATTTATCTCATACTGTTTGAGCAGAAATCTTCTCTCGTACAAAGTAGAAAGGCAAGAGTGAAGTAATACAGATGCTGCCGCAGGAGCCATTAACCATTTGGAAAAGTTAACATCCAAAATGTACAAACCAGCTACTAAAATGATGAATACATCAAACACATAGGTAATCGCTCTGGCAGTTTTTATCTTTCTGTGGTTGAGTTCTATTTTCTCCTCAAGTTCCTGTAAACTGATGTTTTTTAGGGCATCTAAATGGCTCATAATTAGGGATTTTGTTCTTAAATTTAAAAATAATCTTCAAAATAAAGTGTGAACATAGAAAATATTAGAGAATATTGCCTCTCAAAAAGAGCGACAACGGAAGGTTTCCCCTTTAATGACAGCACTTTGGCCTTTAAAGTCGCTGGTAAAATATTTGCTTTGGCAAATTTAGATACCCATCCTTTAAAAATAAACTTAAAATGCGATCCCGAAAAAGCGATTGACCTTAGAGAGCGTTTTAAATCTGTACGACCCGGCTATCACATGAACAAAAAACATTGGAATACCCTAAAAATAAATGGAGAAATATCAAGAGAGATCCTCATCAACCTCATAGACCATTCCTACAACCTCGTGATAGCTAAACTTTCAAAAAAAATAAGAGAGGAGAACTTGTTACAGCTCAATGCCCATGAAACAGCAAATGGAAAAGGGAGACAATAAACCTTCGTTTTTTCATGCTTTTGAAAATAAACCCTTGACATCTAATTAGAATTACCGAAATTTGGGGCAATGAACTCAAATCAAAAGTACTGCAAGAGCCTAACAGCCTACCAGAGATACAAAAGCCATGAAGTGAAAATTGGATCCATTGGTATTGGGGGCGGCAATCCCATTCGCTTGCAATCCATGACGACCACAGACACCATGGATACTGATGCTACGGTGGCACAATCCATTCGTATGATTGAAGCCGGCTGTGAAATAGTTCGTATTACAGCACCCAGTAGAAGAGAGGCAGAAAATCTCAGAAATATAAAACATGAACTCCAAAAAAAGGGATACAACACCCCTTTGGTAGCAGATATACATTTTACCCCAACAGCCGCTGAAATCGCAGCAAGAATCGTCGAAAAAGTTCGGGTAAATCCGGGTAATTACGCAGACAAAAAGAAATTTCAGGAGATTGACTATACCGAAGAAAGCTATCAGGAGGAATTAGATCGCATCAACAAACGATTCACACCCTTGGTGAAAATTTGCAAGAAAGAAGGTACAGCCATGAGAATTGGGACAAATCACGGTTCACTTTCCGATCGAATTTTGAGCCGATACGGAGACACACCTCTTGGGATGGTAGAGTCAGCATTGGAATTTTTACGTATTTGTAAATCTTTGGGCTACAATCAGGTTGTCATTTCCATGAAAGCCAGCAACCCCCAAGTGATGGTTCAAGCCTACCGCTTACTCATCAATAAAATGGAGGCTGAAGAAATGAGCTATCCACTTCACCTTGGTGTTACCGAAGCTGGAGAAGGAGAAGATGGTCGAATTAAATCGGCTGTTGGAATCGGAACGCTCCTGGAAGACGGAATCGGAGATACCGTACGAGTTTCACTGACTGAAGAACCTGAATTTGAAATCCCCGTAGCAAAAACTCTAGTAGATCGTTACTCTAGAAGACTACCACACGATGCAATTCAATCAATCGACACGAACCCCATCAGTCCTTTTGATTATCAAAAAAGACACACACATGAAGTCTTCAACATAGGAGGTAAAAATGTACCTATTGTAATCGCTGATCTGCATAAAAAGAATAAAATAAATCCTGCGGGGCTTTTCTCACTGGGTTATCATTATTCTATCCCCCTTGATAAGTGGAACATTGCCGATATGGCTTGTGATTATGTATTTGCCGGAAACAATACCATTAATTTTGCCATTCCTGGAACATTAGGTGTCATCTACAATCACAAAACTTGGGTGAAAAATAAGGGGGAACGTTGTTATCCTTTGATAGACGCAAAAACTTATTTAGACGATTTAGAACTGTCTGCTGATTTGAACTTCATCCGCACAAGTTTGACTGAGTTAAATGATGAATTCATTTCCAAACTAACAGCAGATGCAAATGCTGTTTTAGTTATTGAAACCAGCAATAAACACGGAATGGCGGAACAACGTAGACTGGTCATGCAATTGATGAATTCAGACTGCAAAACTCCGGTAATCATCGGCAGAAACTACAAGGAATTGTCCGAAGAAAAATTTCAGCTACAAGCCTCAACGGACTTGGGAGCACTCTTACTTGATGGACTTGGTGATGGCACATTTATTCAAGCTGAAAACTGTGGGAGCGATGAAATAAAAATGCAAACTGCCTTCGGTATTCTCCAAGCAACACGAACACGGATTTCTAAAACAGAATATATTTCATGCCCAAGTTGTGGCCGAACACTGTTTGACTTACAAGAAACAACAGCAAAAATACGGTCTAAAACCAGTCATCTGAAAGGTTTGAAAATTGGAATTATGGGTTGTATCGTAAACGGCCCAGGTGAAATGGCTGATGCCGACTATGGATACGTGGGTACTGGAATTGGTAAGATTACCTTGTACAAAGAAAAAGAAGTCGTTCAGCGAAACATCGCATCCGATGCGGCTGTTGAGGCTCTTATTGAATTGATAAAAGATCACGGTGACTGGGTAGAACCCAATCATAGCCTATAAAGCCTCGTACATACAAACCTCTTTCAAAAAATCTACACGGTATCCTATTTCATTGGGTGTAACCTTCAAATGATACTTCATTCGAATGTAACGACAAATCAATGCTCTTTTGTGTAGTAGGTTTTTACGTTTTGCTAAGGCAATCACATTTGTTATTCGATCATGCATAGGTCTATTATTTTATTTACGTAAGTACAGACCAAAAGCTATGCCAAAACAAAGCAATTGACTATTTATCAATGATTTGCAATATACAAACGTCACACATCATCCAATTAGAGGTAGGATGAAAAAGATCTAGACAGAGTGAAATTACACCATAATTGACTCTGAAAAATCATCTAACCCTCTGGGAAACAATACCTATCACTTATTTTAGTTATATTTGTTATAGAAACTAATCTCCTCAGATTATGAATAAACTTAAATCGCTTAAGCCAAGCAACTTCTGTGCATTTTTATTTGCATTGTTTCTAATGCTAAATGGCTTTGTTTCGAACAATATTCAAGCACAAAACAACAGAACCTTTGTAGAAATAGGCACTGAGTTTTCATACTCATTTCTCTTAGACACATACCCTTATGGAGTTTCAGATCTTCCAGGTTGGTCGGTAGGCGAGTTCCCTGAATGGGCTAACGTGTCCATTATTTCGGAAATTATCGACAAGGAGAATGACCTTGAAAGCGTTTTAAATTATTACTTGAACGTTTCAGGGACTCCTGAAGATCATCACCTAGGAGAATATTTAATTACAGCAAACCTTATCAATCCTTGGACAGGAGATGTCCTTGAAGTCATTGAAACAATTTTTGAGATCATCGAAACTGAAAATTGCATCTGCACTATGGAATACGATCCCGTATGTGGCGCTGATGGAAAAACCTATAGCAATGCTTGTGAAGCAAGCTGCAAAGGTGTGGATGTCATTTCAGAAGGAATGTGTGACACAAACTCTACGGGCTGTCAAGTTGATGACAAATTTTATGATTTTGGTGAAAGCTTCAACATCGATTGCAACAGTTGTTTCTGCAGCCAAGGCCCTGATGGAGTAGGCCTTGTCGCTTGTACAGAAATGGCTTGCATAGAGGGGTGTTACGACGACGAAAAAAACCATTTTGAAGAAGGTGAAAGTTGGACTGAGGATGCCTGCACCACTTGTTTCTGTGAAGATGGCGAAATTATATGTGCAACCATGATGTGCATGGAGCCCTACTGTGAAAACCCTATCTACTCTGACGACACTTGCTGCCCCACATGTCCTGATGAAGAAGGTTGCTATGACGATTCCGAAACCTACTATGAAAATGGTGAGGAATGGAATACAGATGATTGTACTTTCTGTTCTTGCGACCAAGGAGAGATCATCTGCGCCGTTATTGACTGTGCCATGCCAAATTGCGACAACCCCATATACAAAGAAGGACAATGCTGCCCTACCTGTCCTGACGAAACAAGTTGTTTCGATGAAGCAGGCATTTATTATGACAATGGTGCAGAGTGGAACATAGATGACTGTACGTTCTGCTCGTGTATCGAAGGAGAGATCATGTGTGCAGTTGCGGCCTGTGAAGAGCCCAACTGTGCGAATCCAATCTATACAGACGGACAATGCTGTCCTACCTGCCCGGATACCTGTGAAAATAAATTCCAAGACCTTACGAATTACGGTGAACTTTTTGGGGTAACAAACTGTGATGTTGCTGTGGCCGCTCTCACATCATTCGGATTAGACTGCCATACGGATCTATCTGTGTATGGTTATTTGCTTGGCATTGAATATGACGAGGAAATTACTCTAGCTGAATTTTGTCCTTGTTCCTGCGAAGACAATACTGGAAATCCAAATTGCTTGGACGATGCCTACTACAATTACGACCCAACAATAATAGGTACAGAACCATGCATTGACCCATGTGCGGTGGTTGATTGCATGCCCGGATACAATTGCATTAATGGAGATTGTATTGGCCCTATAGAACCGGGATGTTTCGCTGAAAATGGTCTACTACACCCAGTAGGTTTTGTGTTAGAAAACGAATGTACAACGTGTTATTGCGAAGTAAGTTCAGACCCAATGAAGGCCGAATGGATTTGTGAAGAAACGACAACATGTAACGATTGTAATGAAGTAATTTGCCCTACAGGAACCACCTGCATAATGGGTCAGTGTATTCCCCTTGACACAACAGATTACGGATGCACAAAAGAGGATGAATGGTTTGCATTTGGCACTGAAATGGAACAAAGCTGCAACCATTGCATTTGTACACCAGGATTCAACCCTTATGCCGAAGGCTTCTGGGCTTGTACCAAAATGGCTTGTGAAGGTTGTACCGATCCTGCTGCAACAAATTACGACCAATATGCAAGTATAGACGACAACTCTTGTGAATACGAATGTCCTAATGTATGTTGCATGGCGATGGACGCAAGTTGCTTGGCTTGTGGAGCTTGTATGAGTGTTGAAGAATATTGTGAGCTGTACCCTACAACAGCAGGTTGTCCAATCTATGGATGTACTGACCCTACAGCACAAAACTACAATCAAAATGCAGTTATCAACGACAACTCCTGCGAGTACGAATGTCCTAATGCTTGTTGCTTGGCAATGATTGCTAGTTGTTTGGCTTGTTCAGAATGTATGAGCATAGAAGAGTACTGTCAATTAAATCCTAATACTGAAGGTTGCCCAGTTACTGGGTGTACAGATCCCGAAGCTATTAACTACAATTCGAATGCAGAAATTGATGACAATTCCTGCGAATATCCACAAGAACCAAATTGGGACTTTGCCATTACAGGAAACAACCATACCTTGATTTTACCTGAGGGTTTAACGAGCGAATTGTTATCTGGAAATCCTCTGGAAGATGGAGATAAAGTGGGCGTATTCTTTGACAATAATGGTGAATTGGTTTGCGCGGGATTCACCACTTGGGAAGGAGCTACTACAATCATTCCTGCACAAGGAGATGATTTAACCACTGATAATAAAGATGGGTTTAGCAGTGGCGAAATCTTCAAATGGATGATTTGGGACGTCTCTGAAAATTTAATCTCCAATGCAGAAGGTCGGTTTACTTCCATAGATGAAATACATTTTTCTATCAATGGGATATCAACACTCGCAGAAATTACCGCTACGCCTTTAATCCAAGATCAAGAGATTCAATTGAAAGAAGGTTGGAATATGTTCTCTACCTACATGAAGCATGAGAACATGAAAATCAAAACTATTTTTCATCAGATTGTGCAACACGTTGTTATAGCCAAAAATAACTACGGACATGCCTATCTGCCAGAGTGGGATTTTGATGGTATTGACAACATGATACCAGGACATGCTTATCAAACAAAATTAACAGCTGACAATACACTTCACATTGAGGGTGAATACACAAAACCAGAAAACCACCCAATTACACTTACTGAAGGATGGAACATGATAGGTTATCTAAGAACTGAAGACGCTTCAACGATTGATGTATTCGAAGGTATCAATGACTTAGTTATTGTGAAAAATAACATTGGTATGGCTTACCTACCGGAATTCAACTTTGATGGTATTGGCATGATGACTGCTGGACAAGGGTATCAAGTAAAAGTCCTTTCAGAGCAAGTTTTAAAATACACTTCCGAAGTATACGAATACAAACGAAGACCAACAGGGCTAAACAAAACCTTGAGACATTTCGATCAAGCCGTTAATACGGGCTCCAACATGAGCTTGGTTCTGCCTGAAGATGCATGGGGCAATAAACCTTTGGAATTCGATGAAGTAGCTGTTTACGACAACAAAGGCCTATTGGTTGGTGCCATGCCGTATCAGAATGGCAATATGGTGATGCCTATCTACGGTGATGATAATCTTAGCACCACAAAAGATGGTCTATACAAACACGAGGACTTTCAAATGGTTCTTTGGTCGGCAAAAACCGGATCGAAAACGGATATTTCGGTAAAATGGAAAGAGACGACTTCAGGCTTCCAAAAAGATGACATTGCATATGCCTCTGAACTAGACTTCGTCAATGAGCTCAAGAAACTGCACTCCGTAAACTTGTTCCCTAATCCTACAAATAATCAAACCGAATTACAGGCTGTTTTGACCCAAGAAGATAAACTTGAGATTTCCATCTATAATCTTATTGGTAAAAAGGTATTCAAGTCCGTAAATACTTACCAAAAAGGACCTATTCATCAAATTCTTGAGATCGCATATCTTCCTGCCGGTTCGTATATCATACAACTAGAAACAACGACTGAACTCGTTAATAAAAGTTTAATCGTCAAGTAATAGCTCAACAAAAAAACGCCACATCTTTTGATGTGGCGTTTTTTTTTAATTCTAGTCAAAGAAAAACGTACTACAGCAATCCCTTATTCAATTTTACAATTTCCTCGTATCCTTTATCCAAAGGGAGCGCCTCTTTAGAGGCAGCATGAACAGCTAAGGCATCGCAACGTTCATTCTCAGGGTGATTGTTATGCCCTTTTACCCACTCAAACTTGACGTTATGTTTTTTATAAATAAGTAAAAAACGCCTCCATAAATCGGCATTCTTTTTACCCTTGAATCCCTTTTTCACCCAATTGAAGACCCAGCCTTTTTCAACCGAATCAACCACGTATTTGGAATCTGAGGTCACCAAAACCTCTGCGCCATCACTTTTAATGCTCTCTAATGCAACAATAACAGCAAGAAGTTCCATCCTGTTGTTGGTTGTTAAACGAAAACCTTGAGCTAATTCTTTGCGATGCTTTCCCGAAATCATGACAATACCATAACCTCCCGGACCTGGATTCCCACTAGCCGCGCCGTCAGTATATATTGATATTTTCATTCTATAATGGATTCTATGACTTTAGGAAAATGAAGTGCTTCTAGTTCTTGAACTTTGGCTTGAACCTCA
>JAQWKY010000060.1 GCA_029247585.1 Flavobacteriales bacterium
GTAATCTCAGATTGGTTGATTGATCTTACTTTTGGATGTATGGATCCTGCTTATGAGGAATACAATTCAGCAGCTCTTGTTGAAGATGGATCTTGTTCTACATTGTGGAGTGATTTACATACTAACAAAGTAGATGAGTTAGCCGATGCAAATGAACAAATTGACACTTTAAATACTGATTTGTTGAATTTGAATAACACCATGAATACGACTGTTATTTCAATGCAGGCAGATTACGATAGTGTGGTTCTTGATTACCAAGGGCAGTTATTCGATCTGAATACCAGTTTAACGGATTCTTTGAACTATGTTCATGCAGAATGGGATCTTGCCGTTGCAAATCTGGTAGCTGATAGTTTAGATCTTGAAACTGAAGTGGCGGGTCTTGAATCCCATGTGTCTCAATTACAATCAGACAGCACTCAATTCGAAGCAGATGTTGCTAGTTTACAAGCTGATAGTTTGGCATTAGAAGTAGAGGTTGCAGGTCTTGAGAGTCATGTTTCGAATTTACAATCAGACAGTACAGCATTTGAGGCTCATGTAGCTTCTTTACAATCAGATAGCACTCAGTTTGAGGCTGATATCGATGCCTTAGAGACTTATGTTTCCGAGCTAAAATCAGATAGTACTGCTTTAGAGGCTACTCTAGCTCAGACGATTACTGATTACGATACTCAAATAGCTAATTTGATCAGTGCACACAATGCAGAAGTAGTTGCTTTAAATACAGCTCATGATGCTGTGGTAGCTGGGTTAAATTCTGATGCAACTGCTGCTGCAGATGCAGCTTCAGATTTATTGCAACAAACGATAGAAAATCACCAGTTGGACAGTACCAATACGGTATTTGCCTATGAGACTCAAATTTCATCTTTGACTTCAGGATTCCAGAATGACATTGCCATTCTTGTTGCTGATAGTACAGCTTTAGAAGTAGAGATTGTTGGGCTTGAAAGCGATATAATAGATTTACAATCTGATAGCACACAATTTGAAGCTGATATTGCAAGTCTTCAGTCTGATAGTTTAGCTTTAGAAGTTGAAATTGCCGGTCTCGAAGCTGATAAACAAAATCTAACGGATAATTTAAATTATCATTCAACACCTTTGTATGTTGATTTAGCTCAAGGTTGGAATATGATTGGTTTCCCACTCCAAGAATCCATGGATGTTGCTGCATCTTTAGAGGTGTTAGGAGATCGTATTCACCTGATCAAAAACAACAGTGCTGCGGTATATTGGCCTGAATTTGGATTTAATAGTCTAGGAAGTTTGGAACCTGGTCAAGGGTATCAGATTCGTATGTATGAAGCACATAATGACTACACATTCCCATACATACCAGGTCAACGTTTAGAAGTTATTCCACAAGTTCCTGCTTGGGTTAATGATTTAGTTGTTCCAGTACACCCTAATGATATTCGTTCATTGGTTAGTGTGGTAAATACTTTAGGACAAAAAGTTCAACCTGATGATGCCTTTAAAGGTGAGGTTATGCTCTACTTGTATTCGGATGGATCTGTAGAGAAGCTTGTCAAGTAATAATTAGTGAACAAAAAAAAGAGGCTTTTGCCTCTTTTTTTTGTTTAAATTCAATATTGGCAGCTACAATATTTGAATAATTACAATAAAGTAATTGTTTGAACCGATTTTAGAATAATTTCAGAATTTGTTTTAACGCCTTGTTTTACTAAAACAGGATAAATTACATATTTTTTCACGATCACTTTTAATGCCCTTTTGGTATGTTAGCAAATGATTAGTTAGAAAAAGAGACTTTTACCTCTTTTTTACTGTAAAATATACAAACTTAAAGCCCCCATTGATGAAGAACTTATTTTTTTTAATTTCTGCATGCTTGACTCTTGTTACTTCTGTCCAAGCACAGTGTGATCTGGATTTTTCTTTTAAAAATACCGGAACAAACATGACCGCTTTCTTTACACCACCTGCAGCTCAAGCTATTTACAGTGAATTAGGAGATGGCGTTATAGGTGCTTTTTTTATAGATGAAAATGGAAATTACATCTGTGCGGCATCTGATGCTTTCTCATCAACACCCACTCAGTTAGCTGTAATGGCAGATGACTCAACGACACCTGAAAAGGATGGTTTTGCAAGTGGTGACCAAATCGCATGGTTTTATGAGACCGCTGATGGCACGCTGTATAATTTGACTTTAACTCCCAGTGAGACTTTTTCCATCAATGGCATCACCTATATTTCATCGGCTTCAATTCAAACCGTTAATTGTGGTGACCTTTGCCCCCCTTTGGAGACAGAGTATGTCAATACAGGGGCAAACATGACTCTTTTTGTAACGCCAGATGCAGCAAGTCAATTAAATGTGCTTGGAGATGGTGAACTTGCTGTTTACTATGACCTTGACGGTGCATTAACATGTGCTGGTTCAGCACAATTTAATGGAGGTCAAGTTCAGATTACTGCAATGGCAGATGATGCAACGACTCCTGAAAAGGATGGTTTTGCCGATGCAGATATAATCATTTGGAAGTTCCAGGATTCTTCAGGGAATCAGTATGCAATCAATCCTATCCCTTACGACAATTATTCATTGAATGGGATTTCCTTTATAACGTCGATCAATTTTGCCCCCATTTCTTGTGCTGTTGATGTTGAGGGCTGTACAAATGAGGATTACGTTGAATACAATCCTATAGCTACGATTGATGATGATTCCTGTTTAACTCTTGCTATTTCTGGATGTACCAATTCAGATTATTTAGAATACATTTCTACAGCTAATGTTGATGATGGTTCTTGTACAACTTTTGTTGTACATGGATGTACTAGTTCAAATTATCTTGAGTACGATGTAAATGCAAATGTAGATGATAATTCGTGTGTAACTCCTGCTATTTCTGGATGTACCAATTCAGATTATTTTGAATACATTTCTACAGCTAATGTAGAT
>JAQWKY010000065.1 GCA_029247585.1 Flavobacteriales bacterium
ATCTTTCGGGTGTGAGTGCTGTGCTTTCTGTTTGTCCAGCTTACAATAAGCCAAGTCAGGAAGGGATATATCTTCATTTTAAAGCGATTGCTGAAGCCTGCACAAAGCCTATCATTCTATACAATGTGCCTGGGAGAGCTGCAGTAAATATTTCAGCTGAAACTACGCTCAGATTAGCTAAAGATTTTGATCATATTGTTGCTGTTAAAGAAGCTTCTAGGGATATGGATCAAATCATGCAGATACTAAGAGACAAGCCTGCAGACTTCAAAGTACTTTCTGGCGATGATGCGTTCACATTACCTATGTTGTTGATGGGGGCTGAAGGAGTTATTTCTGTTCAGGCCATGGTGTGTCCAAGAGAATTTTCAGCCATGGTAAATATGGGTGTTTCCGGTCAGGTAGAAAAAGCCCGAGCTTTGCATTACCCACAACTTGAAATTATTGAACATTTGTTCGCAGAAGGGAGTCCTGCTGGTGTAAAAGCTTGTATGAAAATAATGGGTATTTGTGAAGAGCATTTGAGATTGCCTTTAGCACCTATATCCAGAACAAGATATCATAAACTTAAAGACTTGTTAGAGCATCATCAATAGTCTTTAAGATAGTATACTATTAAAAAAAAGCGCCCAATGGGTGCTTTTTTATTTGTCATTTTTTCGTGGTCTTCTCCAGCGTCTTCTCCGCCAGGGAGCTTTTCTTTCTAAATCCAGTTCTGTACCACTTCTTGGGTAAGCAGCATCACCATAATAGAATTTTGTGGTTTTCGTTTCGTCAAACAAGAGGGTGTTTTTCGTAAAATCTTTGGAGCTGTAAATTGTCCAAGGAATTGTTTTACCGTGTCCTTCATACAATACGCCTTGTTGTGCATGAATTTCTCCATTGTAACGGATAACAACTCCATTTTTAGGGGTGTTGTTGAAAGAATGATCACCACGTCTTACTCCTAAAACAATATGACCTTCATCGAGTTGGAATTTATTCCAATCATGATTGATAAGTTTACCAAACGAGGTGAGTTGAACGAGTGTTGGTAGCGTATCTCTTTCGAATACAAAAACAGACTCCCAATCGTGTTCATGATTTTCTAAATGAGAGTTTTCACCGTAGTAATACCAATATTGATATACATTGTGACTGAAGGTTTCGGCATAATTAAAATAGACCGCAGGAACTTGGTTGTTAGGCCCTCTATTACTTAGTCCGGTTCTTCCTATTCCATTAATTTCGCTTCCAATGGCGTAGAGAACCATATTTTCTATATTATCTTCTGGATTAATTTCATCATCAGCATTTGCATCTTGGTGCGTGTTGAAATCTACAGGTATTGGAAAGTTTTTCTCAGAGGTCCTCAGGAAACCGCCTTCTTGGAAGGTAAGTGTCGGAAGGTATTTAAAAGGGTCAACGATTTCGTTACGTCTCTCTTGAGCAGAGATAGGTAGATTGAAAAGTAAGTTTACAATGTTAAATACGATGAGTTTCTTGTTGAAAAGTTTCATTAAATAGAATCTGTTTTATTGGTCTCTTATGGTTAATTTGTGGGTCTTAAAATAAGTCGTAAAATCTTGCGTTAATAAAGCGTTAACCCAAGGTTTTATGTTGAAAAAATAAGATTGTTTATTAATTTTACGACAAATATAAACACAATAGAATGGATTCAGTAGAGATTAAAGAAATTAACGAGAAAATCAAACAAGAAAGTGCATTTATTGACCTCCTTACTCTAGAGATGAATAAGGTTATTATTGGTCAAAAACACATGATAGAACGCCTACTTATAGGTTTGCTAGGTAATGGCCATATTCTTTTGGAGGGGGTGCCAGGTTTAGCAAAAACCTTGGCCATTAACACGCTTTCTAAAGCCATAAGTGGTAAGTTTAGTCGCATACAATTTACTCCTGACCTTTTACCTTCCGATGTTATTGGTACGACCGTATACAATATGCCGAAAAACGAATTTAGCATCAAGAAGGGGCCTATTTTTGGAAACTTTATTTTGGCTGATGAAATCAACAGAGCCCCAGCTAAAGTTCAATCGGCACTATTGGAAGCCATGCAGGAACGTCAAGTGACTATTGGTGATGAAACTTTTGCTATGGACGAACCTTTTTTGGTTTTGGCAACTCAAAACCCTGTTGAACAAGAAGGTACTTATCCTTTGCCAGAAGCTCAGGTGGATCGTTTTATGCTTAAAACGGTTATTGACTACCCCAAGCAAGAAGATGAGCGTACGATTATGCGAAACAGTTTAAACGGTCAACATGAGATTGTAAAACCCGTTGTAACACTTGAAGAGATCTTGAAAGCTCGTGAAATTGTGAAAACCGTTTATATGGATGAGAAAATAGAGAATTACATTCTCGACATCATCTTTGCAACTCGATATCCTGAACGTTTTGGCTTGGAGCATCTCACAGCATTGATTTCTTTTGGATCTTCTCCTCGTGGATCTATAAATCTCGCGACAGCTGCCAAAGTATATGCTTTTATAAAGAGAAGAGGCTATGTTGTTCCTGAAGATGTCAGAGCCGTATGCCATGATGTACTTCGACACAGAATAGGTGTCACTTATGAGGCTGAGGCCGAGAATGTTAGTTCTGAAGATATCATCAATCAAATATTGAACAAAGTAGAAGTGCCTTAGTATGGAGACCAAAGAACTTTTAAAAAAGGTTCGGAAGATCGAAATCAAAACACGTCGATTGTCCAATCATATATTTTCCGGTGAATACCATTCTCATTTTAAAGGGAGAGGTATGACCTTTTCAGAGGTTCGAAAGTATCAGTTTGGTGATGACATTCGTGACATAGATTGGAATGTAACGGCGAAACTTAACGAAGCTCATATTAAAATTTTTGAAGAGGAAAGGGAATTAACCATGATGCTCTTGGTGGATGTGTCTAAATCCGAATCTTTTGGTACTAGAACACAACAAAAAAGAGATATGATTACAGAACTCTGTGCAGTTTTGGCTTTTTCCGCAATGCAAAATAACGATAAGGTAGGTGTTGTATTTTTTACCGATCAGATAGAGTTGTTTATCCCTCCCAAAAAGGGGAAATCTCACATTCTTAGAATCATACGTGAGCTGATTGAGTTTGAGCCCAAAGGGACGGGAACGAATATTTCAGATGCCTTAAAGTTTTTAAGTTCTGTTATCAAGAAAAGAAGTATTGTTTTTGCGCTTTCTGATTTTCAAGATCAGGATTATGATAAAAATTTAAAAATTGCTTCCAGTAAGCACGACTTGACTGCACTACGTATATTTGATCCTGCAGAAGAGGAACTTCCGAATATCGGTTTGGTGCAATTTCAAGACCCTGAGACAGGGGTGATTGACTGGGTTGATACAAGCTCCAAAACGGTTCGGCTAAACTACGAAGCATCCTACAAAAAATTTGTAGCCAACTTTAAGTCCAACTGTTCTCACTCAGGTACAGATTATCTTGATTTGAGCGTAGACCGTTCTTACACCAAACAATTATTAGAATTTTTTAAACGAAGATAAATTTGAATCGATTATTATACATAACAATCCTATTGATATCTACTTTTACTTTTGCCCAAACAAAGGTTAATGTCACTGTTGATACGAATAGAGCACTTATAGGTGACGTTATTCATTTGGATTTAAACGTCCAAAGTGATGCGCCAATTTTGTGGCCCGACCTAGAGACGCTTATGGCTCCGGTAGAGGTCCAGAAACTTGGTGTGATTGATTCGATATTGACCTCAAACAAGAACAGTTATCGTCAAAACATTTCCATTCAGCATTTTGATACCGGGGAATTTGTCTTGCCTCAAATTCCTTTTGTTAGTTATGCTGGAGATACGTTTTACACAGATTCCATAACGGTTTCATTCATACCCGTTCTGCTAGATACGACCAATGCTGTTTTCGATATTAAAGAACCGGAAGAAGTTCCATTTAATTTTTCCGAAGCAAAGCCTTTCATCTATGGTTCATTTGTTCTAATAGCCTTATTGGTGCTTATCTATTACATCATTCAAAAACTAAGGAATAAAAAGGAGTTCGTTGAAGAACAAGTGGTTGAGTTGATTCCCTGTGATGAAGAAGCTATTGATGCACTCAAGAATCTAGAATTACAAGGTTTATGTGCTAAGGGAGAAGTTAAAAACCATTATGTTCAACTTACAGACATACTTCGCAGTTATTTTGATCGTGAATATCAACTTGAAACGATAGAGTCTACGACTGATGAAATTGTAGCGCTATTGAAAGTTCAGAAAGTGGATACTTTGTTATTGAAAGAAATTGCTTGCCTTTTGGAAGAAGCCGATCTTGTGAAGTTCGCTAAAAGTAGTCCAGATAGTTTTACCAATGATCGATTTATGAGGTCTTCCTATCGAATTGTGGAAGATTGTCATAAAATGAATGAGGAGGTGCAAGATGTTTGAAGAAATTGAATTTTTAAACCCCGAGCTACTGTATTTACTTTTTGTTGTTCCTTTCTTATTACTTTGGCAGTTCTTTAGGAATAGAAAGCGAAACGCTCCTATAATATGGTCTTCAGTATATCTTATTGAAAAGAAATGGAACTGGAAGGTCATTTTGAAGCATACATTATGGGTGACTCGATGTATTGCGATGGCTGCAATAATTATAGCTATAGCTCGTCCACAAACTACTGAGGTGAGTACCGAAACCTTGAGCAAGAAGGGTATTGATATCGTGATTGCTATGGATGTTTCAACAAGTATGTTGGCCGAAGACTTCAAGCCTAATCGACTGCAAGCTGCCAAACAAGTGGCTCACGATTTTATCACCGGAAGACCTACAGACCGTTTTGGTTTAGTTATTTATGCCGGCGAGAGTTTCACACAGTGTCCTTTGACAACAGACCATAAAGTGGTTAAGAATCTTTTGAAAGATGTAAAAGACGGCTTGATTGAAGATGGAACAGCTATTGGAATGGGTTTGGCTACATCGGTCTCTAGATTAAAAGAGAGTAAAGCCGAAAGTAAAGTAATTATACTTTTGACTGATGGAGAAAATAACAGTGGTTTTATTGATCCTATGACGGCCGTTGAGCTTGCTGAAGAGTATCGTGTAAAGGTTTATACGGTCGGTGTAGGTTCTTATGGGACAGCACCTTATCCAACTACAGATATGTGGGGTAGGAATACCTATGCTAATGTTCAGGTCAAAATCGATGAAGAATTACTTATCAATATAGCTGAAGCTACGGGAGGTATGTACTTTCGTGCCAATAGTAAAGACAAACTAGAGCAGATTTATGAACAAATAGAGACGCTAGAGAAAACCGAATTAGAGGAGTTGAAGTATTACAATTATCAAGAAAAGTTTGAGCTTTTTGCTCTGATTGCATTGGTTTTATTGTTTTTTGAATTTGTACTTCAATACACATTATTAAAAACGATTGCTTGATGTTTGATTTAGGAAATCCACAATATCAGTATTTATTCATTCTTCCTTTATTCGTATGGGTTGCATACTTTATTTTTCGTTCTTGGCGTAACAAGAAGCGTGATGAGGTTGCAGACTTTTTTCTATGGGATCAGATTCATCCTAATCGTTCAAAAAGAAAGCCAGTTGTAAAACTAGCCTTTCGAATTTTAGGTCTAATTAGTTTAGTTATTGCATTGGTGAATCCAAAAATAGGTACCCGTATTGAAACCATAACTAGGAAAGGAGTAGATGTTGTTTTTGCCATCGATGTTTCTAAAAGTATGTTGGCAGAAGACCTATCTCCGAGTCGGATACTTAAGGCAAAGCAGATCCTTTCAAAAGCTATTGACGGGTTGGTAAATGATCGTATAGGAATTATTGTTTATGCTGGGAAAGCCTATGCCCAGCTTCCACTTACAACTGATTATACAGCTGCTAAAATGTTTTTGAGAACCATTGATACAGATATGGTTCCCACCCAAGGAACGGACATCGGAAATGCTGTAGAAATGGCTTTGAGTTATTTTGAAAGTGGTAAAAAGCAAAATCGAGCTTTGTTTATACTTTCTGATGGTGAAAGTCATGAGAAAGGAGTGCTGAAAGCCGGTAAATTAGCTTCGGAAAATGGCATAGTCATTTATTCTATTGGTCTTGGAACACAGGAGGGAGGCCCTATTCCAATCAAGCGTAATGGAATTGTAAAATCTTACAAGAAAGATCGTGATGACAAAGTTGTTGTTACGAAAATGGACCCAGAGATGTTACAGCAGTTGGCTGTTAGTACAGAAGGTAGTTTTATGGATGGATCCAACACAAAAGAAGCCATTTCATTCATAAAAAATTCTTTGTCAAAAATGGAAAAAGTTGAGTCTGAAACAGAAATGTACACGGATTATGAAGATCAATTCCAGTGGTTTTTGGCTATTGCTCTTTTCTTTTTTACATTGGATCTTATTGTTCCTAATAGAAAATCACTTTGGTTAAGAAAAATTAAATTATTTGGATAATGAGGCTTAGAACACACCTATTCATTTTATATTTTCTTTTCCTTTCTATGGGGCTAATGGCCCAATCAGAAAGAAAAATGACTCGTAAAGGAAATACCCAGTATGAAACGGGTAATTTTGTTGATGCTGAGATCAATTATAAGAAAGCATTAGAAAAAAATCGAGATTTATTAGAGGCTCAGTTTAATCTTGGTGACGCCCTAGTAAAGCAGGAGAGATATGATGAAGCTTTAGCGTCTTTTGAAAACGTTAGTAGCTTAACTGAGGACAAAAACCTCAAAGCAAATGCTCTGCATAATAAAGGGAATGTTTTGCTTTCAAAACAGGATCTCGAAGGTGCGTTGGAGTCTTATAAAGCGTCCCTGAGAATTGACCCCAAAGACAACGAAACACGATACAATTATGCTTTTGTGAAAAAACAACTTGAACAGCAACAACAGCAAGAACAAGAACAGCAGCAAAACGAGGACAATAAAGAAGAGAATAAGGACGATAGTCAATCGAATCCGCAAAATAATAATGACAAGCAGGAAGACTCTGAAAATAAAGAACAAGAAGGG
>JAQWKY010000089.1 GCA_029247585.1 Flavobacteriales bacterium
CGTAAAATTTAGAAACTTCAATTTGTTCCTTATTTTCAAAAATCTCATCTAAGTTATCATTATGTGTTGCAAATTCATCAAGCTTATTGATCAATTCTTCCTTAAGTTCAGAACCAATTTGGTTTGATCTTTTCTCTAAAGCCACGATAGCTTCATAAATGTTACCTACTTTGTCCTCTAGTAACCTGTTGTCGTTAGTTACGGTTGTTTTAGATGCAGACGTTTTTTTGTAATCCATAAGATAAGTGTGTGTTTATTTTCTTAACAATTTAACTTGTTTAAAAATTCTTTTCGACTCTTGCGTATGCGCACTTTTCGGGTAAGCATTTTTAAACTGGTTAAAGGCAATGATCGTGTCTTTAATTCTTTTCTCTTTTTTCTCTTCCACACTATTTTCTGCTAACAGATAATAGCTTTTAAGTTGCAAAAATAAGATTTCCTCTCTAAATGAAGAATTATGTTTTTCTTCAAGAACAACATTAAACGCGTGAATTGCCGATTTGTAATTTTCAGTCGTGAAGTAAAGCTTCGCATTTTCAAAATTCTTACGCTCCAACTTATACTCTAATTCCGCTTGGAGCTCGCTACATCTTTCAACATAAGAGCTGTTGGGGTATTGATCCAAAAAGATTTTAGCTTCTTCCAGTGCTTTATAGGTGCTCGATTGATCTAAGCTGTACTTGGGTGATAATAAATAGTGACAATAAACTGCTAAAAAAGCACACTCTTCAGCTTTTGGGTTTTCCTTGTACGTACTGGCAAAATTCTTTAAATGGTGGCCTGCAGATAAATAATTTCCTTTCTCAAATTCGATTTTGCAATAGTAATAATATACTTCCTCAGCCCTATCCGTTCCACGATACAACAAGAGCAACTCATCAAAAATCGGATACGCTTTAATGTACTCTTCATTTTCAAAGAATTGGACGGCCTGATCAAATTTATAATCCAAATCATTGCTCTTTAGAATCTTTTGGTATCCACCGCAAGAACTAAAAAGAACTGTTATTAAAACGAATAAATAGGTTGTCTTCAATTTTATCATGATGCAAAGATATCAATTTAAAGAAAATTACACTTAAATGGTCTCACTTATCATCTACAATTTTGGCTAGATGGTTTCAATTTGTATTTTTGCGCTTATTGAAAACGAAAGAAGAATGGATTTATTTGAAAAATTACGGCAAAATCGAGGCCCATTAGGACAACATGCTAAAGATGCCCACGGGTACTTCACATTTCCTAAATTAGAGGGAGAGATTGCCAGTAAAATGATCTTTAGAGGAAAGGAAGTTCTCACCTGGAGTATTAATAATTATTTGGGACTATCTAACCACCCTGAAGTTCGTGAAGTGGATCAAAATGCTTCAAGAGACTGGGGTTTAGGCTACCCTATGGGTTCAAGAATGATGTCGGGGAATACCGACCTTCATGAAGAACTTGAAAATGACTTGTCTGAATACGTAAATAAAGAAGATACAATACTGCTAAATTTCGGCTACCAAGGAATGCTTTCTGCTATAGATGCATTGGTAGATCGTAAGGATGTGATTGTATACGATAGCGAATGTCATGCATGCATTATCGATGGCGTTAGACTACACCAAGGTAAACGATTTGTATACCCACACAACGATATCGAAAATTTAGAAAAACAATTAGGTAGAGCTGAAAAAATAATTAGTGAAACAGGCGGTGCAATCCTTGTAATTACAGAAGGTGTTTTTGGAATGTCTGGAGACTTAGGCGATCTTAAAGGTATTACTGAGCTTAAGCAAAAATACAATTTCAGAGTTTTTGTTGATGATGCTCACGGTGTAGGTACCATGGGAGATACCGGAAGTGGTAGTGCTGAACAGCTAGACTGTATTGATGATATTGACATCCTGTTCGGAACCTTTGCGAAATCATTCGCATCTGTGGGTGCTTTTATTTCATCTACAGAAGATGTTGTAGAATACCTAAGATACAACATGCGTTCACAAATATTTGCAAAATCTCTACCTATGCCATTGGTCGTTGGAGCGATCAAACGATTGGAAATCATGCGTAGAGGCACTGAACAAAAAGATAAACTTTGGGCTATTGCTAATGCTTTGCAATCGGGTCTTAAAGAGGCAGGGTTTGAACTTGGAAACACCCAATCAGCTGTAACACCGGTGTACTTATCAGGTGGTGTTGGTGAAGCAACCAACCTTACTTTTGACTTGCGTGAGAACTACAACATTTTCTGTTCTATAGTTACGTATCCGGTGGTTCCCAAAGGAGTCATTCTACTTCGATTAATTCCTACGGCAGTTCACTCGCTAGAAGAAGTAGAATATACTATCAAATCTTTTTCAGAAATAAAAGATAAACTTGCCAAAGGCGAATACATATCAGAGGAAATAGCTAATATTTAGTTCAAATTCCTCTAATCATTTCATAAAGTTCCGTAGTACTACGGAACTTTTTTATTTTAAAATAAAAAAATGAGTGTTTTTCATTTCAAACAATTTAGCATCAAACAGGATGAAACGGCTATGAAAGTAGGTACGGATAGTATTCTTCTTGGGGCATGGCTGAAGATTGAAAACAAATACAATAAGATACTCGACGTAGGTACAGGCACAGGATTACTGGCACTAATGCTTGCTCAAAAAATGCCCAATGCTTTAACGACTGCACTAGAAATTGATCAACAAGCTTATGAAGAAGCCAAAACGAATGTAAATGCCAGCAAATGGAAGAAGCAGATAAATGTTGTGTTAACCGACGCAAGGTGTTGGGAATCGAAAAATAAATTTGATTTAATCATCACTAACCCACCCTATTTTGACAAATCCATTTTATCGAAAAATGAAAGCAGAAAAAAAGCCAGACATCAAGACTATTTTTCCATAGAAGACTTAGTTTCTCTATGGACTAAGCACGGTAACCATAATTCAGAATTGGCATGTATATTACCTGTAAAAGAGTCGCTTAAGATGATTGAAATTGTCAATGAAAAAGGGTTTTACACTAAAAAATACGTTGCCGTAAAATCCTATGCAAAAGACCGTGAAAAAAGAGCTTTATTGTTGTTTAGTAAACAAAAGACAAAAAGAGAAGATTCAGAAATTTACATCTATGCTTCTGAAGGAGAGTATTCAGATAAATACATAAAATTGACTAAAGATTTTTATTTAAACTTTTAGAATATCTTCTTCAATAAATCGAATACCCAACGACTCCAATTCGGCTAATATTGGTTGATACATCTCTTTTGTTACGGGAACATGTACACCCACAGCTGTAATTTGTCCCTTTAAAATAAGTTTCGCTGCTATTGCAAGAGGTAAGCCAACGGTTATAGCCATAGCCGTTTGAATTTGATCAACACCAATAAAGACCAGGGAAGAATGCAATTCATGATGCTCACCTTGTAATTCATAAGTGAATTGGTGTTGCATGACAATCATGTCTTTGTCATCAATCTCTAAGTTCCATTTTTCTTCAAGAAGGTTTTGCAAAACTTGAGCTGGGCTTGCTTGCGTCAATTCAACATTATTATCCTCAAAGATGCCAAGCCACTCAATTTTCTCAATCACTTGATCGGAGGTTCCAAAATCAGCCTTTAAACACTCTTTTATAGATCGATCTTCAAGATTCAAAAATGAGGTGAAAAACGTATTGTAAGTCATTCCCTTAACATTCATTTCGTAAGAGTCATCCGTCAGTCCCATTTGAACAAATAAATCCCAAGCCTCAGAATAACCCGGTCTTCTTAATGTTCCTCTAAAAAGAGTTGGAATGTCCTCTAATTGATAAATAGTTCTGTAAGAAAGAGAATCTCTATTGGCATAGGCCTCAAACGTACCGTAATCAAGTACTCGAAGAGATAAGGTTCTTTTAAATAGTTGATGGTAGGAAATGTACTTGTACTCCCCCTCTTCCACAAACTTTGCGACACCTTGACCTGCAAGTACTACATTGCGAGGATTCCATGTAAATTTATACTTCCACGGATTTGTATCAGACTCTGGAGCAACCAATCCACCACAAAAGGATTTGAAGCCTTTAACAATTCCACCCTTAGCTTTAATTTCATCAATGACTTTCATGGCAGACATGTGGTCTAAACCCGGATCTAAACCGATTTCATTGAGCAACAATACTCCCTTTTGAATCGCTTCAGGATGAAGATCTCGTATTTCTTGAGACACATAAGAGGCCGTAACCATGGGTTTCTGAAATTTTACGCAATCTTTAGCCACTTTGAGATGCAAATGGGCAGGCAACATAGATATTACAAGATCCGATTTTTCAATTTCTAATTCTCTTTGACTTACATCACAAACGTCAAAAAAAATGGTTTTTACACGATTATGTTTGCTCAGTTCAGAAGGCAAGAAACTAAAATCTTTATCTCCTATCTTAAGTTTAAAATTTTCTTCAATGGAACAATCAACAAGGTACTTAATAAGTGAAGGGGTTGAACGTCCAGCTCCAATAATAAATATATTTTTAGTCATCAGTTTATCTATAACATTAAGCTAATGTAAATCAATTTTTTATAAATTTGATTTTACCAATGTAATCAAATTCATGATGCTTAAACGATCTGTTAAGGGAAATTATTTGCTTACATTTATTAAAAGGAATATATGAGCACAATCTATTGACTAGATGAAAACTTGGTGTGAATGTTGATTAAATTAAAACAACGATACCTAGGTGTCGTTCGCAACTTTGAATTTGAACGTATCTAAACCTTCTAGTCCCTCAGGCCCCCTACCGAGAAACAAATAATTCATTTTAACGAGAAATGATTTAACTAAAAAATTCAATAATGAATATCGAACTAGGAAATAAAGCCTCAAAACAAGCTATATCTGATTTTGGTATAAAAAATGCCACCGTACATTGGAACTTGGATGCAAGTACTTTAGCTGACCTGTCTGTAAAACAAAAAATGGGGATTTTTTCTAACACTGGAGCTTTGGCAATAGATACAGGAGAATTTACGGGAAGATCTCCCAAAGATCGATTTATCGTTGAAGACGCCATCACAAAAGAATACGTTTGGTGGGGAGATATAAATATACCCTTTGATGCTGATAAATTTCAGCTTCTTTACAACAAAGTCATTGACTATTTGTCAGGTAAAGAAATCTATGCTAAGAATGCTGTAGCCTGTGCCTCGGACAGCCACAAATTACCGCTAACAGTCATTAGCGAGTATCCATGGTCAAGCCTTTTTACACATAACATGTTTTTACGCCAATCCTCCTCGGAGATTGATTCTTTTAAATCTGAATGGACAGTAATTAATGCTCCAGGTTTTAAAGCGGACCCACTTGTTGATGGAACTCGAAAACACAATTTTGCCATCCTTAATTTTTCTCAAAAAATAATTCTAATTGGTGGTACTGGCTATACGGGCGAGATTAAAAAAGGTATATTCTCAGCTCTGAATTTCATTCTTCCCTATGAAAAGAACATTCTATCTATGCATTGCTCTTCAAATGTAGGTAAAGATGGTGATACCGCCTTATTTTTTGGTTTATCCGGAACCGGTAAAACAACCTTATCAACGGATCCAAATAGAAATCTTATTGGCGACGATGAGCACGGTTGGTCGAAAAACGAAGTATTCAATTTTGAAGGAGGTTGTTATGCAAAATGTATTGATCTGTACGAAGAAAAAGAACCGGACATCTTCCATGCGATTAAAGAAGGTGCTTTGCTAGAAAACATCACTTTTAAAGAAGGTACCAACATACCTGACTACAGCTCAGGAGCTAAAACAGAAAATACGCGCGTTAGTTATCCGATACATTACATTAAAAATATTCAAAAGCCCTCAAAGGGTCCTGTTCCCAAAAATATCTTTTTTCTTACTTGTGATGCTTTTTGAGTGCTCCCTCCTATTTGTAAACTAACTCCAGGACAGGCAATGTATCACTTTATCTCAGGATACACCGCTAAAGTAGCAGGTACCGAGGAAGGAATCACAGAGCCGAAAACTACTTTCTCAGCTTGCTTTGGAGCTCCTTTTATGCCTTTACATCCAATTATTTACGCAGAAATGTTAGGTAAAAAGATGTCTGAAAGTAAAGTAAATGTTTGGCTCGTAAATACTGGCTGGTCCGGCGGAGGGTATGGTGTTGGGGCAAGGATTAAGTTGAAACACACTCGTTCGATGATTAGCGCTGCACTAAAAGGTGAATTGAACGATGTGGACTATCAAAATCATCCAATATTTGGCTTACACATGCCTAAAACCTGCCCTGAGATACCTACAGAAATACTTAATCCAAAAAATACTTGGACTGACAAAGCTGCCTATGATACTAAGGCCAATGAACTGGCTAGAGAATTTAGAGTGAATTTTGAGCCTTTCAATAGTGATGCCAACGAAAAAATTCTTGAAGCTGCTCCGAAAGTAATTGTAGAAGGATGATGTAATTTTATAAATTAAAACTCGTCAATTGATTTCCATTTTTATATTTTCGTTTTATGCAGTTATTCTATTGTCCGGAACTTACAAAAGGTGCTCTTCATCTCAACAACGAGGAGAGTAGACATTGTATTAAGGTTCTCCGAAAGAAAAATGGAGATGTCATCCACCTGATTGATGGTCAGGGTAACTTTTATGAAGTAAAGATTAATCTGGCTTCTCAGAAAAAAGTAGGATTTGAGATCTTGAAAACCTGGAAAGAGGAAAAACGACCCTATAAGCTTCACATAGCCATAGCGCCAACAAAAAACATGGATCGGTTTGAATGGTTTTTAGAAAAGGTAACCGAAATCGGTATTGATGAAGTAACACCTCTATTTTGTGATCGTTCAGAACGTAAAACGATTAAAGAAGAGCGTTTGAATAAAATACTACTATCAGCAACAAAACAATCTCTAAAAGCAAAACTCCCTCTGTTAAATGATGCGAGTTCATTCCATGAATTTGTAACCAAAACCCACGATTCACATACCTTTATTGCTCACTGTGAAGATCAAAATAAAGAGAGTTTAAAAAGTATGACATCATCCAACCCCACAATACTAATTGGTCCCGAAGGAGATTTTAGCCCTGAAGAAATTCGCTTAGCTTTAGAACATGAATTCAAACCCATACACCTTGGGAACGCTCGCTTAAGAACAGAAACGGCGGGTATAGTAGCCTGCCATACCGTAGCCTTACAACATGAAAAATAAGACCTATTTATTCTTAATTTTGCTCCCCCTACTTATGGCTTTTAACAATTACAGCTATAAAGTTGCGGTATTAAAATACAATGGCGGTGGAGACTGGTATTCAAATCCTACATCTGTCACCAATTTAATTGGATTCTGTTCTCAGCATTTAAATATGAACATAGATCCTACCTATGATGTCGTGGATGTAGCAAGTACAGAATTGTTTCGATATCCTTTCATTCACATGACGGGTCATGGGAATGTGGTGTTTTCAAATTCGGAAGCACAGAACCTCAGAGACTACCTAATTGGTGGTGGTTTTTTACACATCGATGATAATTATGGAATGGACGCCTTTATTAGACCTGAGATGAAAAAAGTATTTCCTGAACTCGATTTTGTAGAACTACCCTTCAATCACCCGATCTACCATCAAAATTTTGACTTTGAGAATGGATTGCCAAAAGTTCACGAACACGACGGACAACCTGCAAGAGGTTTCGGTATCGTATTTGAAGGAAGACTCGTGTGTTTTTACTCTTTTGAATCTGATTTAGGAGATGGATGGGAAGATTATGCAGTCCATAAAGACAGTCAACAAATTCGTAGCTTAGCCCTAAAAATGGGAGCAAATATTTTGCAATACGCCCTAATGAACTAAATAAACTAAAATGAGAAAACTATTTTTAATAATATCTGTGTGTTTAAGTCTAAATTGCTTTTCACAGATTCAATACTCGTCAGATAACACCGAGGATTATGCCAGCATAAAAAACCTATCAGGACCCAGAATTGGAATCACCTATGTGACTTCAGGGGAATTAACGCGAAACTTAAAAAAGGAGTTAGGTGTGAATTCTCAGATGGTATCTCAATTTGGATATCAGTTTGAAAAGCAAGTCATGGGCGATGACCAAATTGCCGGACTCGTGGAGGGAATTCTAT
Organism: Flavobacteriales bacterium; assembly: GCA_029247585.1. Lineage (GTDB taxonomy): Bacteria > Bacteroidota > Bacteroidia > Flavobacteriales > UBA7430 > UBA7430. The sequence continues at coordinate 8,104 of JAQWKY010000089.1, forward strand.
TTGTTGGCGGATTGGAATACGGCCTATTTCTCCCGAGTCTGAGTGGAATGTTCGGTGCACGTTTCAGTTCAGGTTATGAATTTGCAGTTGGGCCGAACTTATCCCTTTCTGGAGCTACTTTAGTGATTGGGGCAGGAAGAACACTAGATTTAGGTAATCTTTATATACCTATTAACATTGCTTGGGTTCCTTCTGTAGGTAAAGAGAGGACTGTGGAACACTTTAAAAACGGAATTCGCGAAACGGATTACGAAAAATACCAAACAGGACATCGATTTACATTAACCGTAGGGTTTAACTTTAATAAGCGATAATTGAAAAAGATTCTACTCATACTATTTTTGACTTCTTTTGGACTCGAAGCTCAAATACACATGTACAAACAAGTGTTTTCTGATTCTACGCAGTACAAAGACTTTAATCAAGGACTAATTGATGCCAAACAATACTTTAAAGGAACAGGTGATTTCATAATTGGATCTTTAAGCTTACCGGTCTATTATGTTCCCGCAGCAATTTGTTATGCCACAACTCCTAAGGACAGGCGTTTCACAAATCCTCAAAACCCGAATAACGAGTATTTATTTTCCAATGTTAATTACTACAGGGGCTATAAATATGGAGCTACAAAAAAGAAACGAAAACGGTTGATACAAGGAGCTGTAACACCTCTGGCTATTGGTTTAATAACGATTACTGCGGCCTTGTCAATTATGAGTCACTAATCATCTATTGAATTTGAATCTTAATTGTAAAGATATACAAGACTTTATTAATCGGCAGCTGCATTCCACGGCTGCCGATTTGATGTTGCAAACTTCAAAATATCCCGAATGGAATATGAAGGCAATTGCTCAGCAATTGCTGGGGAAACAATTGGCTCAAAAAAAAATACCCCATTGGTTTCAAAATGATTACATCATCTACCCTCCACGCCTGTCTATGGAGCAATGTTCTTCAGAAGCAACTGCAAAATATAAGAGCACTATCATCCATTCCGGTAAAGGAATAGATCTGACCGGTGGTTTTGGTGTAGACACCTACTTCCTTGCTCAAAAGTCAGACGCCATTGTTTACTGCGAGCAGAATGAAGATTTAGCAAATAATGTAAAACACAACCTTGAAGTTCTGGGTCAAGAGAACTGCAAAGTATTTGTTGGCGATGGCATTCATTATCTAAAAAAAAATGAGGCTGTAGATTGGATTTATATTGATCCTGCTCGACGTAAAGAAAATCAAAGAGTTTTTAGACTACAAGACTGTGAACCGAATGTCATAGATTTTAAGGCTCTATTTTTTGAAAAAGCGCATCAAATCCTAATTAAAACGGCCCCACTATTAGACATCAAACAAACATTAATGGATTTGGGATGTGTGAAAGAGGTTCATGTAGTAGCTGTCAATAATGAATGCAAAGAGGTTTTGTACCTTTTAGAAAAAGGTTTCAGTAGTGAAACACAAATTCACTGTATCAACCTTACAAAAGAACATCAAGAAGAATTTTCTCTCACAATATCTGAAGAGAAAGAATCCGTAATCGTATTATCAAAGCCTCTAAAGTACATTTATGAAGCCAATTCAGCCATCATGAAAGCGGGAGCATTTAAATCGGTAGCGGCTAGATGTGAACTTAAAAAACTTCACCAAAACTCACATCTTTACACATCGGATGAATATGTTTCTAATTTCCCTGGAAGAAGATTTAAACTTACAGATGTATTGAGTCCAAATCGAAAAGAACTGATGAAACTCAAGATTCATAAAGCCAACCTTGCTTGCCGTAATTATCCTCAAAAAGTAGATGTTCTGAAGAAAAAACTGAAATTAAAAGACGGTGGAAAAGATTACATCTTTGCTACAACATTAAGTGATGGTAAACCAAAGCTAATACTCTGCTCTAAAGCATGATAGGAAGTTGGTATACAATTGACAATGGAGAATTGAGAATTGACAATGGAGAATTGACAATGGAGAATTGACAACTCAAAACTCATCACTGGTCACTAGTTAGTGCTTCAATAATGCCTTGTTGTAATTGTCAATCGCCACAAAATAGTCTGGATCCTCTAAAACATTTACATCACAAATCTTCTCTGCCTTTTTAATTAGAGCGACGCAATCGGGACTCAAATGACGTAAGTGAATCGTTTTACCATGACCCTGGTAGCGCTCAGCCATTTTATTAATGGCTTCAATGGCAGATTGATCTGTAATTTTTGACTCTTTAAAATCAATAATTACTTCTTTAGGGTCTTCAGATATCGTAAATTTTGAGTTAAACAATTCCACAGACCCAAAGAATAGTGGTCCAAAAATTTCATAGTGCTTTACACCATGATCGTCTATGAACTTACGAGCGCGTATTCGAAGTGCATTTTCCCATGCGAAAACCAGTGAAGAAACAATAACGCCGGCAAATACAGCAATCGCCAAATCGAAAATAACTGTCAATACAGTTACCAAAACAATCACAATAATATCCGGTAATGGGATTTTATTCCAAACTTTAAAGGTGTTCCATGCGAAAGTCCCAATTACAACCATAAACATAACCCCTACAAGTGCTGCTATGGGGACCATTTCGATATAGGTAGATGCAAATAAAATAAAACACAATAAAGCTAGTGATGCTACAATACCAGATAACCTTCCTCGACCACCAGATTTGATGTTGATGATACTTTGAACAATCATAGCACATCCTCCCATACCCCCAAAGAAACCATTTACAATATTGGCAGCTCCTTGAGCTACACACTCTTTGTTACCATTTCCATGAGACTCCGTCAATTCATCAATAAGGTTGAGCGTCATTAAAGATTCAATCAAACCTATAGCTGCTAAAATCAAAGCATAAGGCGTAATGAATTTTAATGTTTCAAAAGATAAATCGATTAGAGGCACTTGAAAAGTAGGCAATCCAGCTTTAATACCTTCACCTCCTCCGGCAACAATAAATGATTTAACAGTTTCGGTGTCTACATCCCCAAAAATAACAATAAGAGAAACTGTGATGATTGCTATTAAAGCGGCAGGTAATTTCTTTGTTAATTTTGGTAGAAATACCATAATCGCCATCGTTAACCCTACCAAACCTAGCATGGTGTGCAAGGCATAACCTTCAAGCCAAACTCCATTGGTTTTGAACATCCCCAATTGTGAAACGAAAATAACAATTGCCAAACCATTCACAAATCCCATCATTACAGAATGTGGAATGAGACGAACAAACTTACCCATCTTAAAAAAACCAGCTAGAGATTGTAATACACCGGCTAATATTAAAGTCGCAAATAGATATTGAAGTCCCATCATCGCACCCTCAGCTCCCATGGCATTCCCTTCTTTAACCAAATGAACCATTACAACAGCTAAAGCTCCTGTAGCTCCTGAAATCATTCCAGGTCTACCACCAAAAATAGCCGTAATTAAGCCCATCATAAATGCACCGTATAAACCTACAATAGGAGAAATACCAGCAACGAATGCAAAAGCAACAGCTTCTGGAACTAAAGCCAATGCTACCGTTAATCCGGATAAAACGTCATCTTTAACATTTCCTTGAGTCTTTGAAACAAATTCAAACGTAGATTTCATAGTTTATTTTTTAAGGATAATCATAAGCACGCGAAGGTAAGGACATTATTAAGAGTACAAAAGAGAATTCTTTATTGAAACGAAACACAGCTAAAATCAAATCGATTTCTTATTTTTGAATACCTTGGGTGTAGAATTAAGAGAATCATTTAAATCACAGAAATGACAAAATCAAAGATTTTAAACAAAGAGCAAATCCAACAAAAATTGAATCGGATGGCTTGGCAAATCTATGAAGCCAATTATCAAGAATCTGAGATTACCCTTGCTGGAATTAAAGGGAACGGTTTTGTGATTGCTGAACGGCTCACTAAAATTATTAGTGAGATTTCTGAAATTAAAATACACTTGACTGAAATTAAGATCAATAAAAGAGAACCACTTCATTCACCGATAGAGTTAAGTCTTGACGATGTTAATTATGCTGATCAAGTGGTTGTTCTTGTTGATGATGTTCTGAACTCAGGCAAAACAATGATTTATGGGGTTAAACATTTTTTGGATATACCCGTAAAAAAGATATACACCACTGCACTTATTGACCGAAAACATCATCGATTCCCAATTCGAACGGATTATTCAGGCTTAGTACTTTCTACTTCCATTAAAGATCATGTAGCCGTTGAGTTGGGTGCTAATGAAGGAGCATACCTAGAATAAAACATGGCGTTATTGAAATATGAAACAGAGATAAAAAGCACATATTAAAAAAAAGTCCCCACCTTAACAGGGACTTTAATCAAACAACTTAATTATGAATTATTAATTTAGTACATATAATAAGAATATGAATATTGTACATTGATTGCAAGTAAGTCATTACTAAACCCCTGCACAATAGGTGAAGTCTCTCATTTTTAGATAGGTATAATCACCTACCGGTGTGTCCTGCATTCCTGTTTTTCGCAAGTATCTTTTTAATCAAAAAAAACGCCCACTTTACAGTGGGCGTATACTTATCTATCTTCTTCTTTCTCTTCGGCCTCTCGAGCCAGATTTTCGATCTCTAGAGCCAGATCCTCTTCGGTCCTTGGACCAATTTCCGCCTCCACCACGACGACGATCTCTTCCACCTCGACGATCTGGTGATTTAGATTGTTTAGTCACCTCAAGACTTACTTTACGATCACCAATGCTAAAACCTTCAAAGGCCTCAAAAACTCCTTCAACTTTAGTTTTAGAAACATTGAAAAACGAAAAAGCTCCTTTCACATCAACGCCTCCAAAATCATCATTGGTTAATGAAGTCTTTTCACGAAGTAAATCTTTTAGCGTAGCCCAATCAAAACCATCCTTCTCACCTATGTTGATGAAAATACGTTCGGAATTACTGGACTTATCTCTCCCTTTTCCTGAAGCATTTAAATCTTGAGCATCCTTGTAGAAATTCAAAATTTTAGATGAATTTAAAGCAATGAATTTCTCTAAAACTTCCGTTACAGTCATTTGTTCCGCTAACTCATGAATTGCCTCAGTAAAGGGTTTTAAAGCATTTGGATGTACTTGGGCATTGATTAAGTTATTCATGGATTGAAATACCATGGATTTCATAACCTCTTCACCAGAAGGCACCACCTTACGCTCTATTCTACGGTTAATGGTTTTCTCGATCTGAACCAATTTAAACTTATCTCTACCACCAACTAAAGCAACAGAAGTTCCTGCTCTTCCCGCACGACCTGTTCTACCACTACGATGTGTGTAAACTTCTACATCATCAGGTAACTGATAGTGAATAACTTGGGTGATCTCATCAACATCAATACCCCTTGATGCTACATCAGTAGCAACAAGAATGCTGATGTTTTTCGTTTTGAATTGTTTCATCACACCATCACGCTGTACTTGTGACATGTCGCCGTGTAAACCTCCGGTATTGTAACCGTCAGCCATCAATCGCTCGGAAACACTTTGAGTTTCAGCACGAGTACGACAAAATACAATGGCATATATACTTGGACATGAGTCCACAATACGTCTAAGTGCTCTATATCGATCTCTGTTATCGATTAAGTAGTAGTTGTGCTCAACAGTAGAAGCTGCTTGATTTTTTGTACCACAAGTAACCTCAATAGGATTATTCATATAGTTGGATGCAATTTTAGCAACCGACTTAGGCATGGTTGCAGAGTACAACCAAGTATTTCTGTCTTCAGAAGCTGTTTCTAAAATTTCATCAATAGCATCCTGGAAGCCCATATTAAGCATTTCATCGGCCTCATCAAGAACTAAATAGTCAATATGACTTAGATCTACAAGACGTCTGTTAATCATGTCTTGCAAACGTCCGGGGGTGGCTACAATAACCTGTGCGCCTCTTTTGAGTTTTTTTGCTTGATCGGTAATACTAGCACCTCCATATACGGCAACAACATTGGTTTTCTTAAAGCGCGCAAAATCGTTAAGATCTGCAGCAATTTGAATACACAATTCACGTGTTGGCGCTAAAACTAATGCTTGTGTTTTTCTGTTGTCGTTATCAATCTTTTGGATTAATGGCAAACCGAAGGATGCCGTTTTACCTGTACCGGTTTGAGCTAAAGCTACCAAATCGGTCTCTTCGCTTAAAACAATAGGAATGCATTTTTCCTGTACTGGAGAAGGTTTTTCAAACCCAAGTTGGTCTACAGCTTGAACAATAACGTCTTCGAGACCAAGCTCAATAAAATTCTGATTCATGTCGTCAGATTAAGTAATTAATAAATAACTAATACTCAACCCTTTCGACGAAGTCCGGTCGGACTCACTAACAGAGCATTAGCGTGGCGCGAAACTACAACAATTTATTCAGCTTTAACTACCTAAAACAAAAAAGCCACTCAAACAAGTGGCTTTAAAGTTTATTGAAGTGAAGAAAGTTGCTCTTCAATGGTTTTAATTTTAGCTTCTGCATCGGTTTGTTTCTTGCGCTCATTGGCAATAACCTGCTCTGGAGCATTATTAACAAAACGCTCATTACTCAGTTTTTTCATGACAGAATTTAAAAAACCTTTGGTGTAATCGAGTTCCTGAGTTAAAGTGGCGATTTCTTCTTCAATATTAACAGCTCCGACTAAGGGAATGTAATACTCATTGGATTTCACTCTGAATGATAATGCGCCTTCAACTTTCTCGTCTACATAGCTTAAGTCGCTTAAGTTCCCCAACTTTGAAATCACCGAATCAAAGGATTGATCTGTGTCTTCATTAAGTTTTACAAACAACGCTACCTGATCTTTATTGGCAATATTCTTTTCTTTTCGAATGGTGCGGATACCTGAGATTACTTCTGCTGCGAATTTCTCATCCGCTAAGATTTTAGCATCAATAGCATTCACTTCAGGCCACTTAGCAACAATCAAACGTTCTTCTGATGTATTACGCTCCGTAATTAGAGACCAGATCTCTTCGGAGATAAACGGCATAAACGGGTGTAAGAGCTTCAACAAGTCTTCAAAGTACCCTAAAGTAGTTTCCAGAGTAGCCTTGTCAATCGGCTTCTGATACGCAGGCTTGATCATTTCAAGATATGAGGAGCAGAAGTCATCCCAAACCAATTTATACACACTCATTAAAACTTCCGAAATACGAAACTTGTCATAATTGGTATTGATCGATGTGATGGTTTCACTTAGCTTAGAATCAAACCAATTGATCGCCATTTTACTAGATTCCGGCTGATCGATGTCGGCAGGTTCCCATCCTTTAACCAATCGGAAAGCATTCCATATTTTGTTGGAAAAGTTACGTCCCTGCTCACATAGAGATTCATCAAAAGGCAAGTCATTACCGGCAGGAGAACAAAATAGCATCCCTACACGAACACCATCCGCCCCATATTTTTTCATCAGCTCAATAGGGTCGGGTGAGTTTCCAAGTGATTTGGACATTTTACGCCCTTGCTTATCACGAACTATTCCCGTTAAGTAAACATTCTTAAACGGACGGGCACCACGGTATTCGTAACCTGTTAAGATCATACGCGCCACCCAAAAGAATAAGATCTCCGGAGCTGTAACCAAATCGTTTGTCGGATAATAATAATTGATCTCGTCATTATCCGGCTCCATAATCCCGTTAAACACAGAAATGGGCCATAATGACGAAGAAAACCAAGTATCCAATACATCTGCATCTTGCTTAAGATCGGCAGCTGTTAAATCGTTGTTTCCCGTGGCTTCTTTGGCAAGTACTACAGCTTCTTGAATGGTTTTAGCCACCACAAAGTCATTCAAACCGTCTCCATAGAAATAAGCGGGAATCTGATGCCCCCACCACAACTGACGAGAAATACACCAATCGTGAACGTTCTCCATCCAGTGACGATACGTATTTTTGAACTTCGCTGGCACCAACTGAACTTCATCTTCCATAACGGCATCCAAAGCCGGTGCCGCTAATTTCTCCATTTTCACAAACCATTGTATGGAAATTTTGGGCTCAATAACAGCATCAGTACGTTCAGAACAACCTACTTTGGTCTGGTAATCTTCAATCTTTACAAGGACTCCTAATTCATCCAGTTCTTTAGAAATCTCTTTCCGAACAACAAAACGATCCTTACCCTGGTAATGTAAACCATGCTCATTTAAAGTCGCATCGTCATTTAAAACATCCACCACAGCTAAACCGTGCTTCTCTCCTATTACTTTATCGTTCTGGTCGTGTGCTGGCGTAATTTTTAAACATCCTGTACCGAACTCAACATCTACATAGTCATCTTCAATGATCGGAATCACTCTCCCTGCAATAGGAACAACAACCTTCTTCCCTTTTAAATGAGTAAAACGCTCATCATTCGGATTAATACAAATGGCAGTATCTCCTAATATCGTTTCAGGACGCGTGGTAGCAATGGTTACAAACTCCTCAGAATTTTCAACCTGATACTTTACGTAATATAATTTCGAATTAACCTCTTTGTGGATTACCTCCTCATCAGACACCGTTGTTTTGGCCTGAGGATCCCAGTTTACCATTCGGAAACCACGATAGATCAATCCTTTTTTGTACAAGTCAACGAAAACTTCTAAAACCGAAGCCGAAAGCTTATCATCCATCGTAAAAGAGGTACGATCCCAGTCACATGAAGCTCCTAATTTCTTAAGCTGATCTAAGATAATTCCACCGTGTTTCTCTTTCCATTCCCAGGCATGCTCTAAGAAGGATTCACGAGTCAAATCATCTTTAGAAATCCCTTCTTCTTTAAGTTTATTCACCACTTTTGCTTCGGTAGCAATCGAAGCGTGATCGGTACCGGGAACCCAACAAGCATTTTTTCCAAGCATCCTAGCACGACGAACCAAAACATCTTGAAGTGTATTGTTTAACATGTGTCCCATATGTAAAACACCCGTAACATTTGGGGGCGGAATTACAATCGTATAAGCTTCTCTTTCATCAGGAGTCGATTTAAAATATTCGTTCTCCATCCAGTACTTATACCACTTATCTTCTATTTGTATGGGGTCGTATTTCTTGGGAATTTCCATGGTTCCGTTTTCTTTCTAATTTAAGACTCGCAAATCTAATCATTTAGGGATTAAATGCGATCAATTTATAGGCTAAAAGTGGGGTAAAAACCCATTTACGATCTGCTTCCAAAAATTGCAGATCCCACTCGAACCATAGTACTTCCCTCTTCTATAGCCAAAGTATAATCACCACTCATCCCCATGGATAGTATTTGCAATTCACAATACTCCGTTTGAAACTGAGTAAAAGTCTGTTTAAGATAAACGAATTCCTTTCTGATGATTGAAGTGTCAGTGGTGTTTGTAGCCATCCCCATGAAACCCTTGACGGCTATATTCTCGAGACCAGAAGACTCAGCCATAAGTAGTTCCAACTCATCTATACTCAGGCCAAATTTAGACGATTCTTCAGCAATATGAACTTGCAATAGACAATCAATAATCCGATGCTGTTGTTTCGCTCTTTTATCAACCTCTTTGAGCAGTTTTAGAGAGTCTATACCATGGATTAAGTGAACAAAGGGAGCTATGTACTTTACCTTATTCGTCTGCAAATGACCAATCATATGCCATTGAATGTCTTTAGGGAGTTCTTCAGCCTTAGCCGCTAAATCTTGAACTTTGTTTTCTCCAAAAGCCCGATGCCCCTCTCGATAAGCAGTCATAATAGCTGAATTAGGTTTCGTCTTAGAAACAGCTACCAAAGAGACGTTATCAGGGATTGATGCTTGAATTTTACGAAGATTTTCTGCAATCATTGGAATGAATTATCTGACAAAATTAAAAATTAAGGTTGTAATAATCCTTATAGAGGATGGATTTCATTTGGAAATCAATCCTGGCCTAAACTGTATATTACCAAACCACTTCGTAATTTGGGCTCTATATACGTACTCTTAGGAGGCATGATTTCTTTTTGATCCGCAACCTCCTTTAACTGATTAATCGTAACAGGTTTAAGTGCAAAAGCGACGCGATACACCCCTGAGTCCACAGCATATTGTAAAGCAGTCAAACCTTGTTTACCGTCTAAAAAGTCAACTCTTTCATCTTTCCGCAGGTCTTTAACCCCTAAAATGGGCTTTAAAACGTGATTCGATAGTAGGGCAGCATCTAAACTAGAAACACAATCAGAAGGAGTATAGATTCGATCTTTCGCGGTTAAACTGTACCAAACACCATCCAGATACATGCTAATTTCTGCTTGAGCTATTGGTTTATGAATGTCTTCTTTTTTCTGAAGGATGTAAGACTCATTTACCTTCATGATAAACTCCTCCACTGTCAAACCATTTATATCTCGTATCAATCGATTGTAATCATAAATTCGCATTTGTTCATCATCAATTAAAAAACTCATAAAATAATTATAGGGTTCATCCCCTTCTACACGCATAGATTCTTTTCTTTTTCTATGACAGTATAACATGGATGATGCTGATCTGTGATGTCCATCAGCAACATAAGCCGTTTTAACACCTCTAAAGAGTCGCTGAATCTCCTCTACATCATCTTCAGTATCGATGCACCAAAGTTGATGTAAAACCTTATTGGTAGTTGTAAAGTCATACTCAGGACGCCTTTCCACATAAGACTCAATCAATTCATTGATGCGTGGAATCATAGAATATGTAAGTAAAACAGGCTCTGCATTAAATCCTGTATGCTCAAGATAATCCGTAAACATCTCTTCGCGAGAAGCTATCGTCTGCTCGTGCACCTTAATGACTCCATTCATATAATCATCAACGCTAGAAGCAGCTATAACCCCTAAATAGGTGTTTCCTTCAGATGCTTGACGATAGATATACAAACCCTCTTTTTGATCTTTCACTAAAACCCCTTGAGACTTGAACTTTAAATAGATATCACGAACTCTCTTGTATTTCTCTATACCTGTTAAAGGTCCTGAACCAGTAGATTCTTCTGGGTTGATGATATGAAGAAATGTGTAAGGATTATTCAGCAACTTCTCGCGAAGCGCAGTGTCTGAATACGATAAATAGGAACGAGATGCTACCAAATGAGCTTTATCTCTTGTAGGTCTAACACCTTTAAATGCTTTAATTTTCATCATTATATATATTTAATTCTGTAAAATTAAGCAAAGCGTTTGGGGAAACAAAAAAAGGCGCCGTATAGGCGCCTTTTTATATGGGGTCGGAAAAAATTAAACTCTTCTTTCCTTAATACGAGCTTTCTTACCGGTAAGATCTCTAAGGTAAAATATACGTGCTCTACGTACCAATCCTTTCTTGTTAATCTCAATTTTCTCTAAAATTGGAGAATTTACAGGGAAGATACGCTCTACACCTACGCCATTAGCACCGATTTTTCGGATGGTGAACGTTTCAGTGATACCAGCCCCACGACGTTGAATAACAACACCTTTGAAGAACTGCGTACGTTCTTTGTCTCCTTCCTTAATCATGTAATATACCGTTACGGTATCTCCTGCACCAAATTCAGGAAATTCATTCTTAGGAACAAATTCGTCTTGTACAAATTTTACTAAATCCATTACTTTTGTTTTTTTTAAATCCCAACATCCACGTATAATGCCAGCGGTTGAGTTGTTAGATTTTAAGGGTGCAATATTACGAAATAAAACTTTCATATGTACCCTAAAAACAATAAAATTAACTCCGCATGTGTACAAATTAAGCTCAGAAGCAAGAAATTCTACAAAACAAAGGCAAACCGATTGACAATCAAGCTATTCGAGCAAATCAGGTCTAATAAGCTGTGTGCGTTTGACAGCCTCCTCATGACGCCAATCTTCAATTTTTTTCGCATGACCTGAGAGTAGAACTTCAGGAACTTTGTTTCCACGCCATTCTGCAGGCCTTGTATACACAGGTGGAGCTAATAAACCGTCTTGAAAAGAATCCGTCAAGGCGGAAGTCTCATCCCCCAAAACCCCTGGCAACAATCGAATAACCGCATCGCAGACGATAGCAGCAGGTAACTCACCTCCTGAAAGAACAAAATCACCAATAGAGATTTCTTTTGTAATGTAGACATCTCGAATACGCTGATCAATACCCTTGTAATGCCCACAAAGTATTATGAGAGATGAACAAGTAGACAACTGATTCGCAATACCTTGTTCGAAACGGTGCCCATCAGGACTCATATAAATTACTTCATCATAAGTACGCTCAGACAAAAGCTTGTCAAGTAGAGCTGAAATAGGCTTAACAGACATCACCATGCCAGCACCACCACCAAATTGAGCATCATCAACCCGCCGATGCTTATCGTCCGAATAATCTCTCAATTGATGAAAAACAACATTGACTAACTTTTTATCAATCGCACGCTTCAAGATAGATACAGAAAATGGACTTTCTAAAAGCTCAGGATGTAGGGTAATAATATCGATTCTCATAGGACAAAAATACATATTATTTTCTGACTGATTTACTACAAGCAAATAGATGTTTTATTCAAAATAACCGTAAAAACATCAATAAAAAGACGCATGTCATAGTGTCACACTCTAAACATAACACGCACAACACCAAATATTTAAAGACTTTAAGTAAAGTGTAGATCTAGGGGTCGGTTTGGTAAACATTTACAATCTAGATTTCTAAATATTTCATTGAACTTTTAAAAAAAAGAATGAAAATCAACTTAAATAAGCCAGGTGTTTGGGTCGAAAAAATACATGAGAACCTAGCAAAAACCTAACCCTAGAATTCAATAAGCTTTAAAAATCATTAGCCACAAATTCACAAAAAAATTGTAAATTAGAAGGGAAGCCTAAACTCTATCATGAACGAATCAAACATGAACGAATCAAAAACCAAAAACCCATCACTATGCGACTTGTTGAACATTGAACACCCCATCATCATGGCCCCGATGTTCTTAGTCTCGAATGCAGAAATGCTAATTCAGGCTTCAAAGTCTGGAATAACGGGCTGTATACCTGCATTGAACTTTAGAACAGATGAAGCATTTCGTACAGCAATTAAAGAAATACGTTCAAAAAGCACTGGACCAATAGGTGTTAATCTTATCGTCAATAAATCAAATGTAAAATTCAAGCAGCAGCTTAAAAGTTGCATAGACCTCAAAATTGACTACATCATCACTTCATTAGGAAGCCCTGAAACCACCATAAAAGCCTGCAAACCCCATGGCATAAAGGTTTTCTGCGATGTCATTGACGTTAAATATGCTAAAAAAGTAGAAGATTTAGGTTGTGACGCTATCATTGCCGTAAACAAAGAAGCTGGAGGTCATTGCGGACCTACTTCTGCAAACCAACTAATACCTCAACTGAAATCTGCGTGCAACTTACCCATAATTTCTGCCGGTGGTGTATCTAACGGCAAACAAATGAGAGAGATACTTGAGCTCGGAGCCTGTGGCATATCTATGGGTAGCCCGTTCATAGCCACCTTTGAGGCAGATGTATCTGATGCATACAAACATGCAGTAGTAGATTATGGAGCAAAAGACATTGTTTTAACCGAAAAGCTCTCTGGATCTCCTTGCACTGTAATCAATACACCCTATGTGCAAAAGATTGGTACTAAAAGAAACTTTATTGAAAACATTCTCAGCAAGAACAAAAAGCTAAAAAAGTTTGTAAAAATGCTAACCTGGTACAAAGGAACTAGAGCCTTAAAAAATGCAGCATTCAACACTACTTATGATACCGTTTGGTGCGCAGGACCTTCCATCGAAGGTGTAAAATCGATACGACCTGTAAAACAAGTCGTTCAAGAGCTTCTTGAAGAGTATAATACCTAAGACCACACACCCACTCCTACAATATTCATTCGCCTTCAAACACAGAATTGATAAAATCCTTTTCTTTGCAACAAAGTAATTTATATGAAGGCACAAAACAAGGCAGAACAATTTTTCGAATCGGTACTTGATTGTTTTAAAATCGATTCTTTTAAGGCTGTAGGTAGTATGGATATGCTTCTTATCGTTCAGGATGAGTGGTACAACTATTTACTAGAAACTAAAGAATTTGGAATCCTCAAAGATATAGAAGGCATGGACTTCTTTGTATGCACGACTTCTAAATCAGGAATTGCATTTAAAGGCAATCTAAATACGGATGAAATACATCGAATAGACCGATTTAAGGAATTCTACCAATGCTTTTACGAATTAGACATGAATGCGCAGGGCTCTATTCTGGAAAAATTTTTCCCAACTACTTAAATTCCACTTACAAACAATATCAACAAAACGCAGAACACTATATAAATATCATCAATCTGCAAAAAGTCGTCTATGAAACATCTTTCACTCCTTGCCTTACTGTTTTCAAATTGCTTAATTTTTGCGCAAACTAGCCCAAAATCAATTGAAGCTGTTCGTACGAAAAAAGCTCCAGTCATAGACGGTGTTTTAGAAGCTGAAATATGGTCAGGAGTTCCCAGAGCAAAAGGGTGGTCTCAAACAGCCCCAAGAAATGGGGAAATGGAGCGAGCACATCAAAAGTCGGAAGTTCAATTCATTTATGACGACAAGGCTCTGTATGTAAGCGCTCTATTTCAAGATTCCGCTCCCGACAGCATCTCAAGAGAATTTAGCCTAAGAGATGAATGGAACAAAAACTGTGATTGGTTCGGAGTATGGATTACCCCTTACAATGATGTCCAAAATGAATTTATGTTTG
>JAQWKY010000096.1 GCA_029247585.1 Flavobacteriales bacterium
GCTGCAGGGGTTCAACTTGACTCTCGATCTAACAACGGCAAAACTGAAATGGATTGGGATGCGGTTTGGATGAGTGCGGTTAAGATTCATGAAAAAGGATGGTCAGCTGAGGTCGAAATACCTTATGCAGCGCTCAGAATCCCAAACACCGAAAAACAAGAATGGGGTATTAACATCAACAGAACGATAAAGAGAACCGGCGAAAACTACATCTGGAACCCCATTGACATAAGTAAATCAAATTGGGCTGCTCAGGCAGGGGTTCTTAAAGGGATTGAGAACATTAACACTCCCTTGCGCCTCTCACTAACACCCTATTTATCGAGTTATATTGACGTGTATGAATCTCACAAAAACACCAACATTAATGGGGGGCTTGATTTAAAATACGGAATCAATGAAAGTTTCACATTAGACATGACTCTGGTTCCTGACTTTGGTCAAACGGTGTTTGACAATGAAATACTAAACGTTAGTCCCTTCGAAATTCGTTTGGATGAAAATCGAAACTTCTTCACAGAAGGCACGGAATTATTCAATAAAGGAGATCTATTTTATTCGCGAAGAATCGGCTACCACCCCTCACTTAGCGCCGAAACCGATGCAAATGAAGTCGTCGTAAAATCCCCTACAAACATACAACTACTAAACGCATCAAAAATATCTGGAAGAACCGCAAAAGGATTAGGACTTGCTGTTTTTAATGCCATTACTCAAAAAACCTACGCCACAATAAAAGACACGACCACAAATGAGAATCGAGAAGCGTTGATAGAACCTCTATCTAATTATAATGTCCTGGTCATAGATCAAGTAATTAACGACAATTCATACGTTACATTAACTAACACAAACGTCAGTCGTAAAGGAAAAGCTAGGAATTCAAATGTGGAAAAACTGCAGCTCCAAATCGCAAGTAAGGAGAATCAATACCGATTTTATGGAGATTTAAGTTACAGTCATATTCATGAAGAAAACACCAGAACGGATGGTTTTGCTTCAAATGTTAGGCTTGAGAAATCAAATGGGAATTTTAGGTTTAAAGTCTCACAAAAAACCATCAGTGACACCTACAACATAAACGACTTAGGGTACCTTCAAAACAATAACTTACAACAACATCGCGCAGACTTCACCTACCACATCTTCAAACCTGTAAGGAAATTGAGGAAAGCTGACTTTAGAGTCAGTTTCACGAATCAAAGGCTCTATGCACCGAATAAGTTCAATCAGAGATCGGTGGAATTAGATTTCGACTTCTATGCCACAAACTTCTTTTCAAGCGGTATATCAGTCAATCACACTATTGGTAAGACTTACGATTATCACGAAGCAAGAACAAACGACTTAAACCATGTATTTGTTTATGGTCCTTCTGTAAAAATGTTCTGGTGGAGCTCCTTAGACGACCGAAAAAAGTTTTCTGGAGATTTGGGATTTGGTTATGAATCAAATCCAGAATTTGGCAGCAAAGCTTTCCATATTCGATGGGCCCCACAATACCGAATCAATGACCACTTATTCATGTCTTACGTAATCTCTCACAAAACAGAGAAAAACAATGTGGGTCGTGCTTTTGACTCTAATTACACCAATCTCACAGACGCATCAGGAGCCCTATTATTCAGTGAAAGAAATCGAAAAACCATCACCAATGTTTATAAGGTATCTTACGTATTGAATCGTAAATTATCTTTCAACTTAAAGCTCAGACATTACTGGTCTACCCTCAGGCATACAGCATTTTTTGAACTAAAAAATGGGGAATTGATAGACAATGATTTTTCTCTAAATGACGAAAATCAGAAACCGATTCATAACGTCAATTACAACACTTGGAATGTTGACTTAAACTGCAGTTGGCGTTTTGCTCCGGGAAGTGAATTAAACTTTCAATGGAAAAACTCAGTAAGTAACCTCATCTCAGATGCAAATCTCAGCAGTTCAGAGAATTTAAATCGACTGTTTGAAGAATCTCAAGGAAACAACCTATCTTTGAGATGGGTCTATTTCTTAGATTACCAGTATTTGAAAAAGAAAATCATTACCAAGTAAACAGCAACAAACTTCAACTAACGCATCCTTATCAAAATGATATCAGCTGAAAACTTACACAAGAGCTATGATGGACTTGAAGTCCTCAAGGGCGTATCACTTGAGATTAAAAAAGGAGAAATCGTAAGTATCGTAGGTGCTTCTGGAGCAGGGAAAAGCACCTTACTTCACATCTTAGGAACCCTCACGCAATCGGATGAAGGAACATTGATTATCAATAATGAAAACACCCATCAATTAAATACCAAACTCTTATCATCATTTAGAAATAAAGAAATCGGTTTTATTTTTCAAGCACATCAATTGCTACCTGAGTTTACCGCTTTAGAAAACGTTTGTCTTCCTGCGTGGATAAAAGGCATATCCAAAAACAAAGCTACAGAAAGAGCAAAAGAAATTCTCCATGATTTAGGGCTAAGCCATCGTCTCAACCACAAACCCATGGAGCTCTCAGGAGGAGAACAACAACGTGTTGCTGTTGCTAGAGCACTAATAAATGCTCCATCTGTGGTCTTTGCCGATGAACCTTCAGGTAATTTAGATACCGAAGCTGCAAAAGCATTGCATGAATTGTTTTTTGATCTTAGAGATCGATACAAGCAAACCTTTGTTATTGTTACTCACAACCGAGAATTGGCAGAGATGAGTGATCGTATGTTGGAAATGAAAGATGGACTTATTGTATCAGCATCTTGATGAATTTCTCAACATCTTAAGCTAAAACTAGGAATAATAAGCACAAAAAACGGCTCATGGATCAAGCTCAGCTCAAAGAATTTCTCGATGAAAAAGTTGCTTTGTACCTTCAGCCTAAATTCATCACTGAAGACCCCATTAGCATTCCCCATTCATTTGATAAAAAAGAAGATATTGAGATTTCGGCTTTTTTGTGCGCAACCATAGCCTGGGGGCGAAGACCCATGATTATGAAAAATGGCCATCGAATGATGGAAATTATGGAGCAGAGCCCCTACGATTTCGTTATGAATGCTGGAGTTAAAGAGATCAAAAACACCCTAAACTTTTGTCACCGCACCTTTCAAGGCATTGATTTTCAAACGTTCATTTTAGCGCTCAGAAATATTTATCAGAATCACCAAGGGTTAGAGTCTTGTTTTTCCACAAATAAAGAAGACATGAGCGAAGGCATCTCTAATTTCAAAAAACTATTTTTCAGTATTGAACACTCAGTTAGAACTGAAAAACACATTTCTGACCCTCTAAAAGGTTCTGCCGCAAAAAGACTGATTATGTTTCTGCGTTGGATGGTGAGGACAAATAAAGAAGGTGTTGACTTTGGCATTTGGAAAAGCTTAAAACCAAAACAGCTTTCTTGCCCCTTAGATGTTCATACCGCAAATGTGGGCCGAAAACTAGGTTTGATTAAACGTAAAGCCAATGATTGGAAAACCGTAAAGGAACTGGACGTACACCTGAGAAGTTTTTGCCCTGAAGACCCCGCCAAATACGATTTTGCACTTTTTGGACTGGGTGTGTATGAGAAGTTTTAGCTGTTGGACTTTCACATTTTTGAAAATTCATTAACTTTGCCCTTTAATGAGATTATTGGAACCATACTTCCTTTATGCGTTTTTGGCACTAGCCATCCCTATCATCATTCACTTATTTTCTCTTCGCAAACACAAAACAGTCTACTTTAGCAATGTAGCTTTCTTGAAACAAATACGCGAGAAAAAAAGCCACATCAATCAACTTCAAAAGAGACTTCTTTTACTCATTCGCCTCTTGGCGCTATCCGCTATCATACTAGCATTTTGCGAGCCCTACATCAGCAAAAATGAAATCGTTGGGAAGGAGCAAAACATCATCGGTATATACATTGACAACTCCTTTAGTATGGAAGCCGAAAATGAGAAAGGAATCCTTATTGAGCAAGCAAAAAACAGAGCTCGAAACATTCTAAATGCACACAAAGGAAAAGATAAATTCATTTTTATAAGTAATGACTTACAAGGAAAACATCAACGTATTTTAGATGCCAAAAATTGCCTACTTGCCATTGATGAAGTTCGAATAAAAGCTCCTGTATTAAATCTGGAGTCCATTCTAAATCGATGGAACGTTCTCAAACAAAATGAAATCAACACAAAAGCTGAACTCTACCTAATAAGCGATTTTCAAAAGTCTAATTTCCCCATTGATTTTTTCACAAAAGACAGCAACTTCACCACTCACCTCCTTCCCATTAAGTCCTATCCTCAAACAAACCTTACTATTGACACCTGCTACTTTGAATCTCCAAGCCATCACTTGGACCAAAAAGAAGTGCTGAATTTTAAAGTCACCAATGCATCGAACAAAGATCTTGATCATCTTTCTGTAAAACTGAATCTTAACGGAAAAACAAAAGCACTCACCACACTATCCGTAAAAGCTTTCGAAAGTGCAAGTGCTTCAATAAACTACAGAAATCATACAAGCGGAATACAAAAAGCAACTCTAGAATTAAACGATGCTTCTATTTCCTTTGACAATCGTTTGTACTTCAATTATAACGTTGTCCCATCCAGCAAGGTCATGTGTGTTTTTGAGAAAAAACCCAGCAAAGCATTAAGAACCGTATTTAAGGATGTTGTTTTTGACTATTCAGAAGCCGAAGTCGGCAACTTGAATCACAACAAAATAAAAACTCAAGATCTACTCATTATTAAGCACATCACAAATCCAACGAGTGGGCTCATAAATACAATCAAATCATATGTTAAACAAGGCGGGTCCTTGCTCATCATCCCTCCTGTTGAAATGAATGCATCTTCGTACAAAAATCTGAGTGAAGAATTGCAAATCGCCTCTTACACATCACTCAATAAACAAGAACTTAAAGTGAGTGCACTGAACAAACAACACGCACTTTTTAAAGATGTTTTTCAAAAGCAGAAAAAGACATTTGAACTCCCTAAAGTAAATCTTCACTACAGTCTGCAAGACACAGAGAAGAATCAAAAAGAGGAAATAATGACATTGAGTTCTCAAGCTTCATTTCTCGATTCTTACAACTACGACCAAGGACTAATTTACCAGATGTGTTCTCCCTTAAAACTGAGTGCTAACAACATAGAAAATCACGCATTGTTTGTACCCCTAATGTACAACATGGCAATGCAAAAATCTTCTACACAGCCTATTTACTACACTCTAGGGAAATCACACAGCATCAACATCAAAACTCCTCTTAACAGCAAACCTTGGAGAATTCAAAAAAATCCAGATGTAGACCTCATTGCTGATGTGAAGAGAATCCATCAAAAGACACAAATAATAATTCAAGACATACTACAAGAAGATGGGTTTTACAACCTTATAAATGAAGATGAAAAACAAATCATTTCCTTCAACTACGACCGCCGTGAAAGCCTTACGGAATTTTGGGATAGCGAACGTTTAGCCAAGCTCACTGAATCCTATCCACGACTAAAAATGTGGAAAAAAGAAGGCTTAATCCTTGAAGAATCTTTAAAAGAATACCGAAGTGGTTTCTCATTATGGCAAAGCTTCATTTTTTTAGCTTTGATTTTATTGATTGTAGAAAGTTTACTTCTGAAAAATTGGAAGAAAAAAGATATGAAACTCGATAACGAAGACCTTTACTATGAAAATACTCATTAAGAAAGCAACCGTTTTAGATGCGAATTCAAAGCACCATAAGCAATGTAAAGATTTGCTGATTGAAAATGGAATCATCCTAAAAATTGACGAAAACATTCAAACTTCGGACGCAGAAGTATTTGAAGCTGAAAATCTACATGTTTCACAAGGTTGGACGGAACTGAATGCCCGATTTGGAGAGCCGGGCTACGAATACAAGGAAGACTTAAACAGTGGTATGTCTGCGGCAGCTAAAGGGGGCTTTACCCAAGTAGCATTGATGCCATCCACAAAACCCTGCATACAAAGAAAGTCAGATGTCAACTTTCTCACAAATTATTCAGCTCACCATATTGTGAACATACACCCTGTTGGCGCCCTCACTGAAGATCGTAAAGGAGAACAGATTACCGAGATGTATGACATGCATAAGGCCGGTGCAGTAGCCTTTAGCGATGATAAACGCTCAGTAGAAAATGCAAACGTGATGAAAATAGCCATGTTGTACGCCAAGAATTTTGACGGCCTCATTATGAGTTTTTCATCGGAAAAGAAAACCACACAACAAGGCCAAATGAACGAAGGTATTACAAGTACCAAACTCGGTTTAAAAGGTATTCCATCGCTGGGTGAAGAAATGCAGTTGGCGCGAGACCTTCAACTTTGTGAGTACACAGATGCCAAAGTTCATTTTTCTACCATTACCACTGCAGCGTCTGTAAAAATGATTCGTGAAGCCAAAAATAAAGGTCTTAAAATAACGGCTGACACGAGCTCCTACCATCTACTTCTAGACGACAGTGAATTGGAACGGTTTGATAGCAATTTAAAAGTGAACCCACCCTTACGGTCAAAAAAGGATGTGAAAGCTCTGAAAAAAGCGGTAAAAGACGGAACCATTGATGTTATTTGCTCTGATCACTACCCCCAAAATATCGAGAGTAAAAAATGTGAATTCGATTTGGCCTCCTTTGGGATGGTGAACTTAGAAACCTCATTCTCGGCAGCAAATACTGCGCTAAAAGAAGAACTAAGTATTGAGGAAATCATTCCCAAACTTACAAGCATTCCGAGAAAAATTCTAGGCCTAGAAACAACAATCATTGAAGAAGGAGCCTTTGCAGATCTAACACTATTTGATCCGGAACTGAAGTGGAAACTCGATAAATCAGAAATTGTTTCTAAATCAAAAAACACAGCTCTAGCCGGAAAAGAATTTACCGGAAAAGCCTTAGCCATTCTGAACAATGGCCAATTTGTCAAATGTCAGTAATTTTGGCCGCTACCCTTAAATGACAAAAACTAACAAACAAAAGCCTACACTAACAGCCCCGTTATGGCTAAAAAAGGTTTTTGGAATACTGGAATATCTTTCCCCATTTTTAACCTCTAGGTTAGCTACCTACCTATTCTTCACACCGATTCGGTTCAAATCGCCCATCAGTGAAAATACGCTGTACAAATCTGCTGAAAAGTCTTATTTAAAGTACAAGAAAAAGAAAGTGCAAATATACCAGTGGGGAAACTCAAAACAGGCAGTACTTTTAGTTCATGGCTGGGCAGGAAGAGCTACACAAATAGCGCAGTTGGCAAAACCCTTAATTGCATCTGGCTATAAAATTTATGCCTTTGACGCACCCGCTCACGGTCGTTCTGAGGGAAAACAAACCAACTTGATGGAGTTTACAGAACTCATTCAAAAACTAACATCTATGCACCCAGAAATAAAAGCCATTATTGGTCATTCTATGGGGGGCACAGCTAGCATTAACGCCCTTGTGCAAGGAGTTAAAACGGATAAATGCGTCATCATTGGAACGCCTGCATACACCGAATGGATTTTAACCGCTTTTTGTGAGCAAATCCAGGTAAGCACGAAAGTAGAAATACTCATGAAAGCTTATATAGAACGTAAATTCAACCGTACTTTTAAGGACTTAAACAACAGTTCAATGGTGAAAGACATCAATTCAGAAGGCTTAATCATTCACTGTGAAGACGATATAGATGCTCCCGTTGAAGATGCATCCATCATCCATAAGAACTGGAAAAATAGTACTTTAGTGCTCACAAAAGGATTGGGCCATCGAAGAATCCTAAAGAACAAAGCCATTGCTCAATCTATTATTGACTTTTTAAAAAACTAAATCATGCTCAAGGCATTACATACTCTAAAACACAAAGATTCAACAAATTTCTTTCTTCTCGCCGGACCCTGTGCTATTGAAGGAGAAGAAATGGCTTTTGAAATTGCAGAGCAGATTAAAAAAATATGCGACCGTCTTGAAATACCTTTTATTTTCAAAGGCTCTTTTCGTAAAGCTAATCGTTCACGATTGGATTCATTCACAGGTATAGGCGACGAAAAAGCCCTGAAAATTCTACAAAAAATAGGGAATCATTTTAACATTCCTACAGTTACAGACATACACTCTGCTGAAGATGCAAAAATGGCAGCTGCTTATGTTGACGTGTTGCAAATTCCTGCTTTTCTATGCAGACAAACAGATCTACTCGTAGCTGCTGCTAAAACAGGCAAAGCCGTGAATATTAAGAAAGGTCAATTTCTGTCTGCAGAATCCATGCAATTTGCGGCACAAAAAATCATAGACTCTGGAAACCCCAATATTGCTGTAACCGACAGAGGAACTATGTTCGGCTATCAAGATTTAATTGTTGACATGCGTGCCATACCCACGCTACAATCCCTAGACTTACCCGTTATCCTTGATGTGACACATTCCCTACAACAACCCAATCAGAGCTCGGGTGTAACGGGTGGGAAACCTCAACTTATTGAAACCATTGCAAAAGCAGGAATTGCAGCCGGAGCAGATGGAATATTTATTGAAACGCACCCCAATCCTTCCATTGCCAAATCAGATGGAGCGAATATGCTACCCCTAAATCAACTTGAAGGATTGTTAGAACGACTGGTTCGAGTTCGTCGGGCTATACTCTAAATCCGAAATTTAAAATTGTACATCCTCTACATCAAAAAAAAGGCTTCCTATAAAGGAAGCCTATATAAAAAAATCCTGGGGGGAATTTAATTAGCTTTATTGAGCACAATCATGTTGTGATTTCAATTTATACAAATGAAATCAAAGCAATATCGATAAAAATGTAAGAGAAGTACCTAGCTTCAAGTCCGAAGACTTGTAGATTTTTGTTAAGGAAAATATCCGATAAGGATTTTCTTGAGGGGTTATCATCTCTGATGAAATCAAATAAAGTTTACACAAATATAAATTAATTTGCGTCACCAACAAATAATTTCATGATTTACAATCGATTAAGAATAAATTATTTCTTCACAAATCGCTTTACAAGCTGATTTCTCCCCTGATTAACTCTAACGAAATACAAGCCACTAGGGAATTCAGAAACATCAAAAGAATAATTCGAATGAGAAGCACCTGCTTTAACAAGCAAGTGGTGAAGCTCCTGTCCTAATACGTCTGTTAAAACAACGGTCGCATCACCATCTAAATTTGCTAAACCTAAATTAATCGTCGATTCCGTTGGGTTTGGATACAAGTGGAATAGATCTTCTCCCAGGTCTTCGACATCAAGAGTCAAAACAAGAACAGACTCTGAATAATAACCACAACCTTCTTCATTTTCAACATAAACTTGATACAAACCTTTATTTTGAGGGTAATGCACCTTGAATTTATCTTGTTGTAGAGGAACTCCCTTGAAAAGCCATTGTTGAAAAACTACATCTTCTTGACTCACTGTATAAGCCAATGGCTCTCCTATAACGACCTCAACTTCAACTGGTTCTGGTTTAATAATGGTAAGTGTATCTAAGCTAAACACAACAAAAGTGTCCGTTTTTACCACTACGGAATCTTTTATCCCAATAATGTATTCGCCTTCATCTAAGCCTTCAAGATACGCGTATCCATCCACAAATCGAATAGAATCTTGCATAGTGATGGCACCCGACTCAGCTGTCCAGTTATATAAGGAGTCTGAACTGAAGCTCGACAGGATACTTCTAGAATCTCCGGTAACATGAATAATCGCTGAACCATAATCATAACTACAAGTAGGGTCTTCTTTGTCGATGGTTACGCTCAAATCTTCAAAACACATCCCATTGTCTATAGTAACTAATTCACTGTAATTGTATGCATCTTTTTCCTTACAACCGACTTGATCGGTGTTAACAGAAACATTCTCGAATGCTACATCGCAACTAACACTCAAGCTATCGATGCTCCCCGAACCGGTTAACCTAACATTTCCTGAAAGGGAATCTGGGATAAGGTATTCGGTAAAATCGTTGTAGAGTGGAATACTTATGGTTTGAGATCCATTTCTAGCAATGGTTGAACCCGAATAATAAGCAGTGTCAAGAAACTCGAATGTATTTGAATACAAAACAAGTTCAAAATCTGGCGTCAAGAAATCCTGATCGGATAGCGTATTTTTTATTGTATATGTCAATACAGATTTGCCTATGGCTGCGTCGAGTTCTATGGCAAAATCTGTAGCTACTAATGCATTACATGGACTGTAAATACAGGAGCCATCATCTATTGTAGCGGATGTATCGTAATTATCTGCCATAGGGTCATTACAACCGAGTATTCCAGAGCAATTGAATGAGCGCACAGCTGATGATGTCTGAGCTAAAATCCCATTGGCTGTAAATACAACTGGAATAGGCATTTCAACATCGTACAAGATGTTTTTATTTTTAAACTCAAACGTAATTTGATCGCCATCAACTGCTCCGTCAATTTCAAGAGTTGATTGATCATCCCCCCAAACTGCCATTGATTCTTGTAAAACGCCAGCAACCTTTTGCAAACCAACAATAGTTCCATTAGGTACCCTAGCAAGAAGATATGCATTTTCATCTGTAATATTGAGAGAGTTGATGAAAGGTTCAGTTAACATCACTGTCATATTTACCCCTGTATTTATGATGGTATCAATAAACAAATCACAAGCATCATTACCATTGTAAAGACATGAAAGGTCATTTGTAATGGCTTCTGAATTATAGTTATCTGCATTAGGACGTGTACAACCGGCCTCGTTTTCATCACAAACACCATTATCATTAATGTCATTATCCACAATCTTTCCTGTTCCATCTGTAAATGGATTACCATCTCCATCTAAAGAACAGGTTTCACAAATGCCATCTAAAGCAGGTAAACAACCTTCATCATTGGTAGCCGAAGCATCGTAATTACATCGAGTATTATCCGTACAGCCAGCAATTTCGTTCTGATCACATACACCATCAGAATCAGCGTCATTCAAACATGTACCCTCACAATCGTAATTTGCAAGTGGATAGGTACAAGAACCGTCATCTTCAGTAGCATTGAGATTGAAATTACATGCCGAAGCATCTGTACAGGCTTTTACAATACATGAATTGTCATTTTCCGTAGCCGTTTCATCGTAATTCTCAGCCTCTGGGATGTTACATCCTAAGATTTCATTTTGATCACAAACAGCATCACCATCTGCGTCGTTTATACATTTGCCATCACAATCAAAAACATTTCCCGCATAAGTACAAGAACCGTCGTTGGCAGTAACTGTTGCGTCGTAATTACAGGCATCAGTGTCATTACAACCCGGAATAGTTTTGTTCTCACAAACGGCCGCAGTCCCACAAAATAAGTCTCCTACCTTATAGTCGAAATATTTGGTGACAGCCATACCTCCTGCAAAAGCAAATTTACACGCATAAGTAATCGTAGAACCTATAGCTTGATTGGTAAATGTCTTTGTGAATTGTTTATCGCTGGTTGTAGTCATAGAAGTCTCAGAAAAATTTGGGTTCATTCCCCACAAATACGCAATGACTCCTTCTTTATTGTCCAACAACTCAAAGTTGACAATAACATCTGTCCCCTCTGTAATGAAATTCAATCGGTACCCCTCAGAAAAAGATTCCTGTTCAGCTACTGTATAGATTTCATCACAAAAGGCAGCAGCATCAATGGCAACATCATCATCAACCAAAACTCCAGTTCCGTCTGTTTCACCCGAACAGGACTGACAATCACCAGCGAGTATACAAAAGCCGTTGTCATCAACTGCATCTTCATTGTAATTACAAGCCTCTGAATTTGTACAGCCAAGAACATTACAGGATCCATCATCATCCGTTGCTAGATCATCGTAATTACTGGACAAAGGATTGGTACAACCTGCTACCTCAGCATCGTTACATATCCCATCACCGTCATCATCATTCTCAAGGATGGTCCCGGTTCCATCAGTAATCGAATTTCCGTCTTCATCAGTAGAACAAGTTTCACAGTCTTTCAGAACAGGTAAACAAGAACTAGCATTCGTTGCATTGCTATTGTAATTACATCTGGATTCGTTAAGACAACCCAATATTTCATCTGCATCACATACGCTATCACCATCACTATCTAATGTAACTACTGAAGCGCCATCTACACATGTCTCACATAATTCGGCATCTGCATAATCACATAAAGCATTGTCAGTGATTAAAT
>JAQWKY010000002.1 GCA_029247585.1 Flavobacteriales bacterium
GATTTAAAGCCTTTGAAAAAGAAGAATTTGATCAGGTAATCCAAGAAGAATTAAACCCATCTAAAGACATCATTAGTATGGGTGAAGTTATTTCTCAAATCAATAAGCTATCCAACGGTGACAATGTTATTGTAACCGATGTTGGACAACACCAAATGGTGGCTTGTCGTTACGCGGAGTTTAAACAATCGAAATCTATGATTACCTCGGGTGGTTTGGGAACGATGGGCTTCTGCCTTCCTGCTGCCATAGGTGCCAAAATGGGTGTGCCTAATAAGCAAGTAATTGCCGTTATTGGGGATGGAGGTTTTCAAATGACGATACAAGAGTTAGGAACAATACTTGAATCTAAGGTGCCTGTAAAGATTTTGTTGCTTAACAATGAATTCTTAGGCATGGTACGTCAGTGGCAAGAACTATTTTTTGAAAAAAGGTATGCCTCTACAATCATGGTGAACCCAGACTTCCAGATGATTGCAAAAAGCTACAGTATTAAATCATCTTTAGTTCAAGATCGAAAGGATTTAAAACAAGGCGTACAAGACATGTTAGAACACGACGGAGCCTACTTTTTAGAAGTTCGAGTAGGAAAAGAAAACAATGTCTTTCCTATGATTCCATCGGGTGTTGCTGTATCAGAAATACGATTAAAATAAAACAACATGAAAAAAAGATTCACACTCTCTATTTTCACAGAAAATATCGTAGGTATACTAAATCAAGTTACCATCATTTTTACGCGTAGACAAATCAATATTGAAAGTATTGTGGTTTCTGAAAGTGAAATGGATGGCATACACAGATACACACTTGTTATTACAGAGACCGAAAAAGTCGTAAGGAAAGTTGTTTTACAATTGGAAAAACAAGTAGATATCATTAAAGCTTTGTTTCACGAAGATAAGGATGTCATCTATCAAGAGATCGCGCTATTCAAAATGCCTAGTGACGTATTGATGAAAGGTGGAGAAGCTGAAAAAATTGTTCGTAACCACTTTGCAAGAATCATATCTGTTGAAGAAGGATTTATCATTCTTGAAAAAACAGGTCACAAAGAAGAAACACAAAAATTATTTAACGAATTAAAACCTTACGGTGTTTTAGAATTTGTTAGATCCGGCAGAATTGCCATTACAAAACCAATGGAAACATTGGAAACTATACTTAAGAACTAGAACAAACTCAAACAGAAGAAAACAGTAGAAAACATGACAAATTACTTTAATACACTATCCCTAGGATCTCAACTGGAACAGTTGGGTAAATGTGATCTGATGAATCCTTCCGAATTCGAAGGTGGCGTAGACGTATTGCTTGGAAAAAAAGTTGTTATCGTAGGATGTGGAGCACAAGGATTGAATCAAGGTTTAAACATGCGCGATTCAAAACTCGATGTATCCTTTGCTTTAAGATCGTCAGCGATCACTGAAAAAAGACAATCTTACCTGAATGCCACAGAAAATAATTTCAAGGTAGGAGACTACGATGAAATGATCCCTGATGCAGATTTGGTGATTAATCTTACCCCGGACAAGCAACACACAGATGTGGTATCTAAAGTAATGCCATTAATGAAAAAAGGGGCTACCCTATCCTACTCTCACGGATTCAATGTCGTGGAAGAAGGAATGGAGATCAGAAAAGATCTTACCGTTATCATGATGGCACCAAAGTCACCAGGTTCTGAAGTTCGTGAAGAGTACAAACGTGGATTTGGTGTTCCTACCTTGATCGCCGTTCACGCTGAAAATGATCCTGAAGGAAAAGGGGCTGCCTACGCAAAAGCCTATGCGGTAGCTACCGGTGGTCATAAAGCAGGTGTACTTAACTCATCCTTTGTTGCCGAAGTAAAATCCGACTTAATGGGAGAACAAACTATTTTGTGTGGTGTACTACAAACCGCTTCCATACTTGGATTCGACAAGATGGTTGCTTCTGGAATTGATGCAAATTATGCTTCAAAATTGATTCAGTACGGATGGGAAGTGATAACAGAAGCCATGAAATATGGTGGACTAACCAACATGATGGATCGTTTATCGAATCCTGCTAAGGTAGAAGCCTTTAGATTGTCTGAGGAATTGAAGACCATCATGAGACCTTTGTTTAAAAAACATATGGATGATATCATGTCAGGTAAATTCTCATCCGATATGATGACGGACTGGTCAAATGACGACGTCAACCTATTGACATGGAGAAAACAAACGGGTGAAACTGCCTTTGAAAAAACAACGGCTACGGATCAAGAAATTACAGAACAAGAATTCTTTGACCATGGAACCTTAATGGTTGCCTTTGTAAAGTCTGGTGTTGAGCTGGCTTACGAAACGATGACAGCCTCAGGTATAAAAGCAGAATCAGCTTACTACGAATCTTTACACGAAACTCCACTTATTGCAAATACCATTGCACGTAAGAAATTATTTGAAATGAATAGAATCATTTCGGATACAGCTGAATACGGTTGTTATTTATTCGACCATGCGTGTCGACCTTTGGTAAAAGACTTCGTAAACAGTATGGATACGAGCGTAATCGGTGCTGCATTCTCCACATCAAACCAAGTGGACAATAAAGAACTGATCGAAGTAAATAAAGCCATCAGAAATCATCCAATTGAGGAAGTTGGTGCTAAATTGCGTACAGCAATGACCAGCATGAAAAAAATCGTTCACTAATGAACAAAGTAGAAATAAGTAAGGTTAAAGAAGCAGCATCACGTTTAAGTGATGTTGCTTCCTTGACACCCCTTACTTTAAATTTCAATAAAACGAAGGAATTTGATGCAAAGATTTATTTCAAGCGCGAAGACCTTCAGCAAGTGCGATCTTATAAAATTCGCGGCGCATACAACAAGATAACCTCACTCTCTGAAGATGAATTGGTAAATGGCGTTGTGTGTGCAAGTGCAGGAAATCACGCGCAAGGCGTTGCGTATGCCTGCTACAAAAAGAAAATTAAAGGGGTGATATTCATGCCTACCCCTACGCCAAAACAGAAAATCGAGCAGGTGAAAATGTTCGGTGGCGAATTCATTGAAATCATTCTAACGGGTGACACCTTTGATGATGCCTACAACGAATCCATTATCTTCTGTGAGAAGAACAAAATGTGCTTCATCCCTCCTTTTGACGATATGAAAGTCATTGAGGGGCAAGCTACTGTAGGCTTAGAATTGTTAGAGCAATCCTCAGAGCCTATTGACTACATATTTCTCCCTGTTGGCGGAGGAGGTCTCATCTCTGGAGTTTCAAGCGTATTCAAACAGCTGTCTCCGGAAACCAAAATTATTGGGGTAGAACCTGAAGGGGCTCCGTCCATGACAAAAGCTCTAGAAGCAGGGAAACCTGTTCGATTGGAGGAAATCAATAAATTTATTGACGGTGCATCTGTACAAAAAGTAGGAGCATTGAACTTTGAAATCTGTAAAGACAAAATTGATCAGATGACTACTGTTCCCGAAGGGAAAGTATGTCAATCCATATTGGATTTATACAACAAAGATGCCGTGGTTGTTGAACCTGCAGGCGCTCTGTCTGTAGCAGTATTGGATCAATTTAGTGAGGAGATAAAAGGAAAAAATGTCGTTTGTATCATCAGTGGTAGTAATAATGACATTACCCGTACGGAAGAAATTAAGGAACTCGCCTTATTGCACGCCGGTCTGAAACATTATTTCATCATTCGTTTTCCTCAGAGAGCCGGAGCTTTGAAGGAGTTTATTACTGAAGTACTTGGGCCGGAAGATGACATCACACATTTTGAATATTCAAAAAAACACAATAGAAACCAAGGCCCGGCGGTTATTGGCATTGAACTAAAACATGCAGACTCATTAGAAGGACTAAAACAACGTATGATCGATCGTAAATTCTTTGGAGAATATTTGAACAACAAACCTGATTTGTTCCAATATCTTGTCTAAAATAGACTAAGACTTAACTTTACAAAAACCCCCGAGAACTATAGTTCTCGGGGGTTTTATATTTACAATAACCTTATACAGTTACTACTCGAAATTATCCACAGTCTTTTTCAACTTTACTATTGCTTACTATTTTTGAAATTTTCCACAGCCTCTTTCAACAAGGTTAATTTATTTTCATAATCTTGCTTATCAGGGTTATCTATGATTTTTAGTTCTGCTTCTTTATTTAAAGCTTCATTTAGTTGCTGTATGAGGCTATTTATTTTAGTAGTATCAAAGTTCTTTAATGCTAATTCCAAATGGGTGATATCTTCCATATTATTAACATACGAATTATCATGCTGACCATCCAATCTCTGCATCAATTTATCCAATTGAGTGATCAATAACTCAGGTTGACCTTGCTGAAGATTATTTTCTTCTTCTATAATTATATCATTTTGATCTGCACCTTCGTTTTGGTCTTGTGGGTTTTGCGGGTTTTGAATTTTATATTCTTCGATCTGTTTTATTAATAAATCCGAAGAAATAGGTAAACGATGTTTAATCTCTATCCTACAACTAGGACATGAATTTTGTTGTTGTTCCCATTGTTTTATACATTTTTCATGAAATATGTGGTTACAAGGTGTTAAAACAGATAGGTCTCCTTCTAATGTATTTGTACAGATAGCACAACCTTGAATTGTATTTTCTTGATCATAAAAAAACTTACCTATTTTATCTAATGCTCCTTGGGAAAAAGTAACCTTCCCCTGACGGGTTGGTTTAGCATCTTTCCACTCTCCCTCATAAACAGTACCATCTTTATAAGTCATTTTCCCTTCACCGTGGGGTTTACCATCTTCGAACGCTCCTTCATAAATAGCTCCATTTGCGTAAGTCATTCTCCCTTTACCGTGGGGTTTACCATCTTCGAACGCTCCTTCATAAACAGTTCCATTTCCGAAAG
>JAQWKY010000019.1 GCA_029247585.1 Flavobacteriales bacterium
CCTGCACAGTCATCACAATCATCACCACTATTGCCTTGCGCTACACAGCCACAATCACTTTCCCATGAGGTACCGTTTGGAACCCCTGCACAGTCATCACAATCATCACCACTATTGCCTTGCGCTACACAGCCACAATCACTTTCCCATGAGGTGCCGTTTGGAACTCCTGCACAATCATCACAATCATCACCACTATTGCCTTGCGCTACACAGCCACAATCACTTTCCCATGAGGTACCGTTTGGAACTCCTGCACAGTCATCACAATCATCACCACTATTGCCTTGCGCTACACAGCCACAATCACTTTCCCATGAGGTACCATTTGGAACTCCTGCACAGTCATCACAATCATCACCACTATTGCCTTGCGCTACACAGCCACAATCACTTTCCCATGAGGTGCCGTTTGGAACACCTGCACAGTCATCACAATCATCACCACTATTGCCTTGCGCTACACAGCCACAATCACTTTCCCATGAGGTACCATTTGGAACCCCTGCACAGTCTGCACAACTTGAGTTATCTCCATTACATACCCCACAATCGTCTTTATAATTTTCTACTACCGTACCGGTACCATTGGTCTCTCCCGAGCAGGTTGCACAGCCAGTTGGAAATACACATGAATTGTCATTTTCTCTGGCAAGAGAAAAATAATTACAGGCCAATGGGTTTGTACAACCCTTAAAAAGGCGATTGACTAAGGCAATCAAAGCTTCCTCTATCGTAGTTTCTGATGAACCGTCACTATCCGTATCCAAAGGCGATGACAAAAAAACTTGATTGGCATTTTGATGATCTGTGTGATTTAAATACTTACTAAGTAATACCGAAAACTCATTATTGGTAATCCGCAAAGACGCATCTTCCAACCAAATCTTTTGCGCATCAGATTCATTTTTTGAAAGGGTATCTACATCTCTATTTAACTGAAGGATTGCGGTCTCTAAGATGTTTATTACTAATCTGTTTTGCATTTGCCATTCTAGGGGCTTTTCGAAATAAACCTCCGAAGTGCTCTGGTCATCCGTACCTATTCCGTCTTTAAGGGCTGCTAAATTGAGGGTTAAACTATCATTGGCCTCTACAACAACTCTCAATAAAGTATCGGACAAACTTAAATGCAAGAATTCTTGATTGTCTGAATAATTATCGAGTTTTTTTGTATTGTTTTTTATGGCATTCGCCAATATGTCGTCGGCATCTGCCAATGATAAAGCGTCAGACAAAATAGGGAGACCCGAATTGCTTATGTAATTCCCCTCAGGATCCAAGCCGGATCCTGCAATGATAAACCTCAGCAATTCCCTATTCATCTCAATCTGTTCTCGATCGATTCGACTCAGAGGATGGGGCAAATAATAGATGTTTTGGGTATTGCTGTATTCATAGCCGGCTCCATTTCCATAATCAATTTCAACTTTTAATTGTTTTGCGCTTCCATCCCATTCAATACGTCTAAATTCTCCTAAAGTCTGAACTCCAGAACCTACGACGAGTTTCACCTCTCCGAATGCATTGGTTTTTGTTTGGTGCTCTTCGATGAATGTCACATCACCCGAAGCATCAATAATGGAAAATCGCAGAGCTGTTTCTCTGGAAATCAAACGATTAAACTTCAAATCATCTCCAGGCATGTGAACCTCCTGAGCCTGAAGTATTGTTGCCTGATAAATGATTCCAGAGGTTTGTGCAATTCCTAGAAATGGGAGGCACAACAAGCCTATTAACCCTACTATATTTAACCTATATTTCATCATCAAATACTTTTAATAACAATCAAACACCTGAGCATACAAACCCAAACAATTTGAATGTAAAACTCTATAGACCAAGCACTACCTCCCAATCAGAAGCTCACGTATCGCACTGCTCGAAGCCTATGCTCTGACAATTTATCTTCACTACTTATGTTTCCTTCTGTCCAACGCATTCCTTTCGCTTCATCCGCACTATTTTGTGAAGAAGACCAATACATATCTGAAGTCAGATCTTTAAATCCATCAACAGCCCTCAAAGTTTCTCTGTGCAGGTAAATTTTTTCCAAATCATCAGATGTAGGCAAAACCCAGTCGGTAAAACCATTTTTCACATAAGAGTCACACATGCTTGCCGCTGTAGGCACAGCTAAGCAAACCTCGAGTATGGCATTTGTACTTTCAGTACCCATACCGCTGTCATCAGCCGTTAGGGATACATCGGTTCCTCGACAGCCCCATTTAAAAGTATCTCTTCCTCCCAATAAGATGTCTGAATCGGCAATAATCAGTCCAGTCTGACTAGAAGCATCATAATCAACCACGTAACCGCCTTGAAAAAATACACCGGGAACGATGCTTATACGATCACAATTTTCTCCTGACTGTGGGTAGACACATAACTCATTTTTATCAAAAAGAACTTTAGGGTCGAAATTACAGGCCTTTGGTTGAGTACATCCGTAAAGCATATTAACCAAGCTTATCAAGGCTTGCTCAACATTACCCTCATTATCACCATCACCATCTACATCCAGATTGTTTTCAAATTCAACTTCCAGAGCCGTTTGATCGTCTGAATTTACATAGCTACTTAAATCAACCTGCCCCCCCTTCTCAAGCGCTAATGTGTGCGTTTCTTCATCAAGACTTAAAGTCTGATCATCTGAAGAGTTTGAAGACAATGCATCCATGTATTTTTTCAATGCGACTATGGCTTCCTCGGCAGAATTTGCGGCTTCATCCACAATAAGTAACTCTTGGCTTAACCTAACTTCAGAGGCATTTTGATCATCCGTCCCGATGCCATCCATCAAAGAACTTAAATCCACCGAACGACTGCCCCCACGCTCCATACTTATTGTTAAGATTTGATCTTCAAAGCTCGCGTCTATTTGCTGATCATCCTTCATCATGTCAATGTGTTGAGAATTCTCTTGAACGATATTCGCCAAACGATTATCGGCATCGGATAAGGACAAAGCATTGTATAAGTAACGAGCTTCGGTATTGACTTTGTAAGAACCGTCCAAATCCAAGCCTGCAGCATTTCTTACGGATTCCGTTAGACGATTATTTTTGGCAATAAGTTCAGCGTCTTGAAGGGGTAATGGATGGGGTAAATAATACAAATTTTCCTCGCTGATGTGCTGAAAACCTGCACCCATCAAATAATCAATTTCTACAGATAAGGTTTTGGTTTTTCCGTCCCAGGCAATGTCTGAAAAAGTTCCCAGAACAGGCTGGCCAGCACCGATGATAAGATTCACTTCGCCAAGGCTATTGGTTTGTGTTTCATGCACCTCAATATACTCAACTCCCTGTTGATTGGAAACGGTAAAGCGCATGACTAAGTCCGAAGATGTAAAATGATTTACTCGGATATCTTCACCCGGAATCGGAATCGTGTACGCATCCGGAGGAGCACTTATGAGGGCTTGATAATTAACGCCAAGAATTTGCCCAAGAACAATCATAGAATTCCACAAGCATGTTAGAATTAGTAACCCGAATTTTTTCTTACAATAGTTCATCCTCAAAAAATTTAATTTATTTTTATTAGCTCTACTCTCCGGTTCCATACATTGGTACTAGAGCTGTACTCATCATAAACTTCATCATATTCAATAACAAATTGTTCTACAGACACACCTTTGTGCCAAAAGAAAGCCAGTATAGACTCCAGTCTTTGCGTGGCGTTATCTTTACCTGAAAATCGATCGTAGTAGCCTGTAATTTGATACTTTACCTCTGGTGCTTTCACAAGGAAATCTGCGAGTTCTTCCATAGCTTTGATGTGAGAGGGGTAAAACTGAAACTCATTGGGCGGGAAATAGATTTTTACACGATTGGAATCTTCAAGAAACTTGAATTCCTCCTCGGAGACCTCCAAATTTTCTATGAGAGCATTGGCAACGAGTTCCTCCTTATGGACGAGACTTTTTGACTGATAGGTTTTTAAATTCCACTGTTTGATATCAAGAGCCATCCCAAAGGATAGATCGTGAGAGAAAAAATCGTAAGATTCTACATCACTTTCATCAACTCTTAAACTTTGACTGATATGGTATTTGGAATATAAAGACACCCAATTGGCAACCTGATAAGTCAGTTTAAACCCAATGGATACATCAAACTTTACTTTTGGGAAATTTGCATCCAATAAGAGATTCTTAGATGAAAATTCGTATTCCGCATTATTGATTATTATGTCCTCTTTAGATCGAACCCCTTGCCTTAGTGTTTTTCTCGAAAAAGCCCCATCTAAATAAGCAGCCCATTTTTGTTTTTGTAACACGAGATAGTCTAAACCTAAATTGACCCCGAAGTATTCGAGTTCATAAAGTGCTTGGCCTTGTTCTTTGGGCGCTACCCATTTTAACAAATAGGCATATTCATCATGAGAGATCCCGCCATAAGCAGCTATTTTCTTGTATAGCATTTTTCGTACACCCAGTCCGTTTCTACTTCGAGAAGACAGATGTTCCGAAGTGTAATTAGGCGCATTATCATGGCTGTACTTTATTCGTGTCCAAGTATTTACCCCTCCCTCAGAATAAATACTTTGAGCAAAAAGAAGCCCTTGATGCAATAAGATACTGAACGCAAATAAAACGAATCTTTTATACATAATATTCATAATTTTGGCTTAGGTTAACTTGATGATTTGCTTAAAAATTGATTCATCATTCATACGCACGTGCAAAATATAATTGCCCGGAGGTAAGTGCCCTAAACGAATACTCAAATGCTGAATCGGTTCGTACTCATAAGACGCCAAAAGATGCCCCAAAGCATTGTAAACTGCTATTTGAATAGCAGCTTCGCTGAACTCCGAAAATGATATATTGATATCTTTATCAAAAGGGTTCGGATAAACATCGATACTGGGTTTGGGCTTGGCTTTTTTGTGCCTGCGAACAGGCAAAAGACTCGATTGTACAAAACCCTGACTTATTATATAATCTCCCGATGTGTAATCACCAATAATACCCGACTGCCCCACAGACTGCTGAACGATATATGACTGTTTATCGTCTTGCTGCAATGAGGATATCCCAAAGGCAGATCTGATGACTGGATGAGGAAACTCATCCGTTTGTGCTTGACAAACAAAAGAAAATAAAAACCCTATGTACACTGCACAAAACCTCACCGCAAACACCTTATAATTAAATAGTTAACACATACTACATTTGACTATCTTAAAATTAAGACATTTCCTTGTTGAAGGAAATGAGTGCTTACACTCATATTATAGGTGATATCACCTATTTGCGTTTATATTGAATGAATAATCCATCCGAAATTTGATTATTAATACAATGAAATCCCGTTGACAGCGACCCCCTTCGACAGGCTCAGGGTGACAATCAATTGTCAATTGTCAATTATCAATTGTCAATTATCAACACCTGATAGCAAGCCACCAAAGTTTATAAGTACTTAAAGTGCCTAAAGAGAAAAGTACTTTAGAAGTTATCAATTGTCAACTATCAATTGTCAATTGTCAACTATCAACACCTAGCACCATACTGATCATCCAGCACGAACCTACCGACTAAATCAGTCGGAATCGGCCCGTTGTAATAGACTGGTTAAGAAATTCGTAGGTGTTACCTTTCTATCATATTAAAATGCCCGTATTGGCCTGACTGCGTCTGTGCCAGATTTGGCACCCCCGCCAATCGTTCCGTTTGAAAAGTTAAGTTTCACAGCATATTGCGACGAATTTTCCCATTCCGTTGAGGACCAATGATTTTCCGATTGGAACTCGGTAAATCCGCTGACACTTTCTAATGTGGACTTATAAGAATATACCTCTGCTAACTCATCTTTGGAAGGTAAAAACCAATCGTCATAAGTTGTACCAAAATCTATTATTAAATAGTCATCACATTGTTTAGCCGCAATTCCCGACTCGGAACATCCAGCGAGTATATCTACTGTATTGCTTTTCCCACCACCAGAGTACACGCCGTTTGACCATGTACCGATGCCGTAATCATCCGCACCTGATATTACGTTATCTACCGCACATCCCCAATCGGTTGTGAATCCAGGGGATATTAACTCCTTCGCAATCACCAGTCCGTGACCCGTCGGATTGCCGTCGGATTCTTCAAG
This sequence comes from Flavobacteriales bacterium, assembly GCA_029247585.1. Classification (GTDB taxonomy): domain Bacteria; phylum Bacteroidota; class Bacteroidia; order Flavobacteriales; family UBA7430; genus UBA7430. The sequence continues at coordinate 6,114 of JAQWKY010000019.1, forward strand.
ATAAAACACGACACCACCACCGTATTCATCTCCGATTTGTGGTATATCGTCAGTTTCGAATGTTATTTTATAGTCATCCGAATTGGGTGATGTATGACTCGACAAGGTGATTGCATCATTAGAGCTGCTGACGGTATTTGGAGGTTGAATTGTAAATGACATAGATGTGGGACCTGACCAATTTTTGCTAACAATTTCGTAACCGCTAGGAAGATTTTCTAGTGTACTCGTAGGTGAAAAATAGTATCCATCAAAATATACGGTTCTTGTCTGCCCAAGGACAAACTTTGTGGTTACAGAATTGGCTAATACAGGAACTTGAGCAGAAGCTGAAGCTGATACCGCGGCTATTAACTTCGTAATAGCGTCTTCTACAGTGGTTTCGTTTGATTCGTCATTATCAATATCTACCGGTATTAATAAATTAACATTATCAGCTGTTACTGTTGGCGTTACGGCTGCCCAAGTTCCGTCGCCTTTCAGGTACTTCCCTTCATCTCCTGCCAGGGGCTGTGTTACTAATCCGGCGGTTCCGTCAGTTTCAGAAGTCGCTGCTCCAAACTTGTATGTATCACTACCGAGATCAGTGGTCAATGCAAGCGTTCCTTCTGCGTCGGGTAAGGTTAAGGTGCGTATGTTACCCGTTGAAATTCCAGATAATTGAAACTGTACTTCTTTCGTAGCATCATTCTCGTCCTGAAGTGTAAATACATTGTCTGTTTGAGTAGAAGCACCAGATACTTGTGAGTCTACATAGGTCTTTACAGCTTTTACTGATGGGAATTTATCATCTGAGATACCATCCGTTGTAACATCGATGGATTTATTTGATGAATTTTCTTTACCATCTAGGGCTGATGTGGCAGCTTCCAGTTGATCAAACATCTCATCCGTCATTAGACCCCAGCTGTCTGTATCTGCTGCTGTTAGAGTAGCGTCAGTCCCATCACTAGAATTAACACTCATCCCATCACCATCAACCGTCACTGATAAGTCGGTACTTACATTGGTATCTTTAAGCGTGTTTAATGCAATCGCGTCGGCATTTGCTTTTATCTGTGTGTCTAGCTTATCATCTGCATCTGAAAGTGAGATTGCTGTTGTGAGGTAGGAACCTCCACTGTTTGCTGTGTACTTTCCATCCTCATCTAATCCTGCACCGGTCTGGGTATCGTTCAGTTCGTTGCTTAGAATTTCTGCATCTGATGTTGTCGTTCCAACCTTGGTGTCTACATAGGTCTTTACGGCTTTTACCGAGGGATATTTAAGATCCGATTCCCCATCAGTAGACACATCTGTTGATTTGTTTAATGCATCTTCCTTGGATGTCTGCAATGCACTAATCGCTGAATTATTCGTTACTATATCGCTCGTATTGGCTGTAATAGCTGATGCATTCGTTGCAATGTCTGATGCATTATTTGCCACTCCAGAAGTATTCGCTGTAATGGCAGCGGTCTGTCCTGTACTAATACCTGTTTTATCTGTGTTTAATGCAATGGCTGTGGCATTCGTTGCAATGTCTGATGCATTATTTGTCACACCAGAAGTGTTCGTTGTTATGGCTGTTGCTTGTTCAGTAGTAATGCCTGTTTTATCTGTGTTTAATGCAATTGCGGCTGTATTCGTTGCAACTGCTGTGGCTGCACTTACATCTACACTTCCTCCATCATCCAAACTAAGGGTATTTCCATCCAAGCTCAAAGCTTGGTTGTCTACCGATGTTAAATCGGTTTGAATCCCAGCGATTGCACTTGCATTCGTAGATACTCCAGAAGTGTTCGTTGTTATGGCTGTTGCTTGTTCAGTAGTAATGCCT
>JAQWKY010000024.1 GCA_029247585.1 Flavobacteriales bacterium
TTCGGACAAGAAGGTCACTTATTGGCTGACAACGGATCGGATGTTTGGAGTGTAACTCTAGAATTAGATCCAAATGCACAGTATCTGTACAAATTCAGAAACCAACCATCGTTTGGAGGTTGGGATGGCTTTGAAGATGCATCAGGCTTAATTGCTGGTGGATGTAATACCGGTGGATACAACGACCGATATGTAGATGTAGCAGAAGCAGACATCGTATTAGATGTAGTAGCTTACGGAAGCTGTACAGCAGAAGTTCCAGGAGTATCTGGATGTATGGATGCTGCTGCAACGAATTACAATGCAGATGCAACCGTTCAAGCAGAAGACCAATACGGAAACCTATTGTGTGTATATGCTACTTGTGACGTCGTTCCAGAAAATGGATGTTTATACAACGATTCTTTCGGAGTTTATAATGAGGAATTTGGACATGATGCATGTTCAGGCTACGGTGGAACTCCTTGTGGGGAGAATGAAGTTGTAGAACCATTAGCTGATTGTATGGATGCAAATGCTACTAACTACAATGCAGATGCAACTGAAGCAGGACAAGACCAACATGGAAACTCTGTATGTATCTACGCTTCTTGTGATGTTATTCCTGAGCCAGGATGTATTTACGGTGACGGATTTGGTTCTTTCAATGCAGAATTTGGTGCTGATGCGTGTACTGGTTACGGTGGAACACCTTGTGAAGGAGCTGGATCTTCTGATGCTGGATGTATGGATGCAAATGCATCGAACTACGATGCAGCAGCAACCGTTCAAGCTTATGATGAAAACAATAACTCAAATTGTCTTTACGACTCATGTGATGACATTCCAAACTACGGTTGTATTTATACAGATGGATTTGGTCTTTTCCACGATCAGTTTAATGGTTCAGCATGTACAGAATATGGTGGAACACCATGTGAAGCACCTGAAGTATTAGGTTGTATGGATGAAAGTGCATCCAACTATGATGAGACTGCAAATACTCATGATGCAAGTTCATGTACCTACGCAGCCTGTAGCGATGTTCCTGAAGGGGGTTGTATTTACAGCGATGGTACATTCGAAGCTTGGGCTGACGACTTTACAGCAGAATCAGGTTTCTGTGCTACCTACGATGGTACATCATGTATCGTTGGATGTATCGATGCAAACGCAACAAACTACGATGCTGCTGCAGCAATTCAAGCCACTGACGAAAACGGAAACCTATTGTGTACATTCGCATCTTGTGATGACACTCCAAACTTAGGATGTCTCTATGAGGATTCGTTCGGTGCATATGCAGAAGGATTCGGCCCAGACAACTGTATAGGTTACGGTGGTACGTCATGTGAAACTTCATCTGCAGGTTGTATGGACGCAAATGCTAGCAACTACGATGCAGCTGCTACGGAACAAGCTTTAGATGGAGACGGAAATATTTTATGTTCATTCGCAAGTTGTGAAGATGCTCCATCTGATGGATGTAACTACACAGATCTTGGTTCATTCGGTACGTACAATGAAAACTTTGGTAACGAGCTTTGTACACAGTTTGGTGGAACACCATGTGGTCTTAGCGAAGTAGTTATACCAGGTGGATGTATCGATGAAAATGCATCGAACTACGATGCAGCGGCAACAGAACAAGCTGTTGACCAATGGAATAACCAATTGTGTACGTATTTAAGTTGTGCCGATGTACCTTCTACAGGATGTATGTATACAGCTGCTTTTGCCACATACCACGCTAGCTTCTCAGCAGATGACTGTTTAGTATATGGTGGTACACCTTGTAGCGATGCATCTGAAGGTTGTATGGATGAAAATGCAGACAACTATGATGCAGATGCAACAGTAGAAGCACACGACCAGTACGGCAACTTGATATGTACATTCGCAACGTGTGACGACATTCCAGATGCAGAAGGATGTATTTATGATGTCACTTATGCAGCTTTACGTTCAGACTTTACAGCTGAGAACTGTGAAACCTACGGTGGTACTGCATGTGTTGAGGCGGGAGAAGGTCCGACATCTCAATCAATTGTATTACCAAGTGGTTGGTCTATGTTCTCTTCATACATGGTAGATGGAAACATGGATCTTGCTACAGTTTTAGCTCCAATTGTTGAAAATGTAATTATTGCCAAAAACAACGAAGGGAAAGCTTACTTAGTTGAGTGGAACTTTAACGGTGTTGGAGAGATGATTGTTGGACAAGGATACCAAATCAAAACCGATGCAGAAGTCACTCTAACTATAGGAGGTGCTTATGCAAGTCCTGAATCGAATCCGGTTGCTATTGTTCCAGGTTGGAACATGATTGGTTATTTAGCTACTGAAGCTAGAGACGCCAAAGATGTACTTGCTGACATCAATGCATCAGGTAACTTAATCATTGCTAAGGACTACAACGGTAAGGCTTACCTACCTGAATGGGACTTCAACGGTATCGGTAATATGGTTCCTGGACAAGGTTACCAGTTGAAAACGAATAACTCCGATGTTCTTTCTTATGCTTCAGGAGCTGCTCGTTCGGCTAGCAAATCAGTAATGCTTGAAGAAGTGAAGCACTTCGAAAAGCCATCTATAACAGATAACAACATGACTGTTGTTATTGAAGATGCAGCTTGGGATGCTATTCCAGCTGAAGGATCTGAGGTAGCTGCTTACGATAACGCAGGTAAACTAATCGGTTCTGCAGTATACTCGAGCCCAGTAACTGTTCTTTCTGTATGGGGAGATGATGCAACGACAACATCAAAAGATGGATTGTCTGCTGCTGAAGTTGCTAAGTTTAAAGTATGGAATGCAGAAGACGTTAAAGACTTTGACGTTAATAACTGGTCAAAAGGTTCTGCAGCATATACAACAAATGCCATCAACGTGGCTTCTTCAATTACTACGATAAACGCAATTGCTGAACTGAATTCTTCTTCAAAAGAATTGGTTAAAGTTGTGAACATCTTAGGTCAAGAAGTAAGTTCTGATGATGTATCATTTGTAGGAACTGTTTTCTTCAACATCTATGATGATGGTTCCGTAGAAAAGATTGTTAAGTAATTAACAGTTAAATAAATTAAAAAGGGCTCTGTTTTACAGAGCCCTTTTTTTATTGAACAAAAAATTCAAAATCATTATGTGCCAAAAATTCAAAAAATCACATTAAATTAGTGCGTTAAATTGAAAAACATAAAAACGTTTAACCTTCCCACACCTATGCACCTATTTTCAAAAATAAATCCGCTTTACCTACTGATTTTAATGCTTGGAGCATCTTGTTCTAAATCTATTGAACACACAAAAGGCTTGAACCAAGAAATTGAAAAGAAAGTAGAGGCACTCCTAGAAAAAATGACTTTGGAGGAGAAAGCTGGACAGATGACTCAGGTGGGTATTCCGGCCATCTGCATTCAAGAAGGCTACTGGGAAGCTGCAGACACCATAATTCTTGACACGGCAAAACTACGTAAAGCACTGACTGAAGACCATGTGGGTTCGTTTTTGGGAAAAAACTTTTACCCGCCTAGCAGAAAGGAGTACCACGACTTCATCAAGCAAATTCAAGATTTTGCTAGTAACGAAACACGCTTGGGCATTCCTATTGTTTACGCGACAGATGCCGTACACGGTGCTCATTACACGGAAAAATCGATCATATTCCCTCATCAAATTGCGATGTCTGCCAGTTGGAATCCCGAATTGGTAAGCAAAATGGCCGAAATTACGGCTTATGAATTAAGAGCTTCCAATACACCTTGGAATTTCGCTCCCGTTATTGATGTAAGCTGGCAAGCGCAATGGGGGCGTATCTACGAAACCTTTGGTGAAGACCCTTACCTAACTACAGTTATGGGGAATGCCTTTGTGAAAACTTCAGGAAATGATATGTCTCATCCTGAAAAAACAGCAATAACTTTAAAACATTTAATTGGCTACGGTTCTCCCCTGTACGGAAAAGACCGAAAAAACAACCTAATGCCAGAGCGTTTTCTACGCCAGTACTACCTCCCTCCTTTTGAGGAGGCCATCAAGCAAGGGGCTAAGTCTGTAATGATCAGTTCGGGTATGATCAACTCGATACCTTGTCACGTCAACAAATTTTTAATTACCGACCTTCTAAAAGAAGAACTCGGCTACAATGGAATGACGGTTTCCGACTGGGGTGATATGCAATTTTTGAACGAATTCCACAAAACCGCACCGAACCACAAAGAAGCCGTAAAGCAAATGGTTAATGCAGGTCTCGACATGTGTATGGTCCCTTACGACGCCAGCTTCGCCCATCACGTAATCGATTTGGTTAATGAAGGAGAAATCTCAATGACTCGGATTGATGATGCGGTCAGAAGAATCCTGCGTTTCAAACACGAACTAGGCTTGTTCGAAAGACCGAACACGCATTACGAAGACTATCCTGATTTTGGGTCGGAAAAATTTGCACAAGAAAGCTATAAAGCGGCTTCAGAAGCAATTACATTATTGAAAAATGATGGGGTCCTACCTCTAAGTAAAGACAAAAAGATTCTCGTTACAGGTGTCGCAGCAAATTCTTTAAACTACTTGAACGGTCCATGGACACGAAGCTGGAGTGGACAAGACACCAGCTATAACGACAATGAAAAAAACACTCTATTAGAGGCATTGATTGCAGAAGTAGGATCCGACAACATCAAGTACCTTGAAGGAACTTCGTATGAAGAAGACATCAATACGAAGGCCGTAGTAAAAGCGGCAAAAAAATCCGATTGTATTGTTGTGTGTCTTGGAGAGCAACCTAGAACCGAACGACCAAGCGACATTAAAGAATTGTACTTGCCTGAAGCGCAAAGAAATCTGGTAAAAGCACTTGAAAAAACAGGGAAACCTATTGTTCTTGTCCTTTTGGAAGGTCGATCACGCATCATCTCTGACATCGTTCCTTTAGCAGATGGAATTCTAATGGCCTACTACCCGGGACACGAAGGAGGCGATGCTATTGCTGATATACTCTATGGTGATGTTAATCCATCCGGAAAACTTCCGATTAGCTACCAAAAACATGCAGCAGCTCCTATGCCCTACCTACATACGGTAACAGATCGCGCAGATAATTTCGGAGGATATACAGACTATGACCCGCAATGGCCATTTGGTTTTGGTCTTAGCTATACAGACTTCGCCTATGACACCTTAAAAATTAGCGACAGCCTCTTTTCGGAAAGCGATACGCTTAAGGTGACGGTGCAAATCAGCAACATCGGAAATCGAACTGGTAAAGAAGTCGTTCAACTCTATTTGCGTGATGATTTCGCAAGTCTTGACCCTGATTATGAGCGTCTCGTTAGATTTAAAAAAGTAGAACTCGAACCTGGAACAAGCAAAGAAATTGAATTTTTACTTAGCCAAAAAGACTTGGCCTTTGTATCGGCAACCAATGAATGGATTACTGAAGAAGGTAGCTTTACACTCAGTACCGGAAACCGTTCAGACCTTCTTAAAACAGTTTCATTTGAATATCAAACAACCTCTAAATAAAAATCATGAAAACAAAACTTATCGTTTTTAGTTCAATCCTTTTGGCTTTCACTTCGTGCTCTACGAAGCAAAAAGTTGAAGAGACTCAATTAAACCCTATTTCCGTAGACTCAGTGGCTAATTGGGATGGATGTATGCTTAGTGCCTACGTTTTCCAAGAAGATGGAAGACACATCCCTGAAAATGCAGCAGAAATTGTTTCTGATTTCGAAACGCTTATAGAACACGATCTAGGATCCGTTATGTGGTACCCTACTTTTGCCGATTCGTTTCCTACAGCAGAATGTAATGCCCTGAAAGAGCAAAACGTAATTCCACATTTAACTTGGGAATTGTTTTTCCCAGATTCAGTGGACTACAACACCATGCCTTTGGAAGGAACTTATGATTTGATGGATCAAGTTCTTGCAGGACAACACGATGCCTACATTGAGCAATTTGCCAAAGACGCAAAAACCTTTGAAGAAAAACTACATGTACGATTCCTTCACGAATTTAATGGAAACTGGTACCTATGGAGCGGCCGTAAAAATGGCGCTGAGAACGGAGGGCCACAAAAAGTAGTTGCCGTATGGAAATACGTTGTTGACAAGTTCAGAGCCCAGGGTGCTGACAATGTGAAATGGATTTGGAACCCTCACGGACCAAGTATAGACATTACTACCGAAGCATGGAACAGCCTTGCCAACTACTGGCCTGGTAGCGACTATGTAGACTGGATTGGTATGGATGCCTACAACTGGTATCCAAAAGATCCTTGGGGTGGAGACCGTCCATACAGAGACTTTGATAACTGTTTCCGAGAACTTTACGATGCTTGTTTGGAATTGGGAGATCACCCAATCATGATTGCAGAATTTGGGACACCTGAATTTGAATACGAAGGGGTAAATAAAGTCGATTGGATTGAGGACGCACTCTCTAAGATCAAAAACGAATACCCAAAGATTAAACTCTTACTTTGGTTCCACATCAACAAAGAGTTGGATTGGAGGGTTAACTCTTCAGAAGCGTCCTTAAAAGCCTTTAAAGATGGGATTGCTGACCCATACTTCATTGGGGTTAATGAATAAGCATTAAAAAAGATTAGGCATTAAAAAAGCCCTTGCAATTGCAAGGGCTTTTTTTTGAAGACTAAAAACTTATTTTGAGCTGTCCATATGAACAATCATGTCAATAATTTTGTTGGAGTAACCCCATTCGTTATCGTACCAACTGATCACTTTTACAAAGGTATCTGAAATTTGAAGACCCGCTTTTGCGTCAAAAATAGACGTGTGCTTGTCAGATGTGAAATCTGAAGAAACCACCATATCCTCAGTATATGCCAATACACCCGCAAGATCTCCAGCCTCAGAAGCTTCTTTCATCGCAGCACAAATTTCTTCATAAGAAGCTTTCGTCTTAAGGTTGGCACATAAATCTACCACAGAAACATTAGACACAGGAACTCTAAAGGACATTCCAGTAAGTTTCCCACTCAACTCGGGAATCACTCTACCCACAGCAACTGCTGCTCCGGTTGATGAAGGGATAATGCTTTGGTAAGCACCTCTACCCAACCTCCAGTTTTTTGGAGAAACACCGTCTATGGCTTTTTGCGTAGAAGTAACGGCATGAACCGTTGTCATTAAGCCGCTCTCGATTCCAAATTTATCGTTAAGCACTTTTGCTATAGGCGCTAAACAGTTGGTCGTACACGAAGCATTGGACACAACCTTCATGTCTGAAGTATAGTTATTGTGATTCACACCGTAAACAAACATTGGCGTTTCATCTTTTACGGGCGCTGAAATAATTACATTTTTTGCTCCTGCTTTCAGGTGGCCCTCAGCCAATTCTTTGGTTAAAAAGAAACCTGTTGATTCAATCACATAATCTACACCTACAGCTCCCCAATTCAAGTTGGCAGGCTCTCGCTCGCTCGTTACTCGAATTTTTGATCCGTTGAGCACTAAATGATTCCCATCGACAGAAATATCATCTGAAATACTACCGTGTGTAGAGTCGTATTTTAGCATGTAAGCCAAATACTCTATGTCAACTAAATCATTGATTGCAACCACCTCTACTCGGCTGTTCTTTAATGCCGACCTTAGAGCTAGTCTACCTATTCTCCCAAAGCCAT
>JAQWKY010000035.1 GCA_029247585.1 Flavobacteriales bacterium
CTGAATGCTCACATTGCCTTTCCATTCATTTTCCGAAATCGAATAACAAATGTCAAAAGAAAGACCTTTGCTGACATAATCTGCATAATTCCCCATATTAAAGGCAATTCCACTCATCTCTGAACTTCTTTCTTTTTCGGTACACATGTGGAGTTTGAGATGATCATTTTCAGCACCAACAGCCTTTGTATTACCCCGATCTATCACTCTTTTTGTTACAAATAAAGGCGCCCTATTTCCAGGACCAAAAGGTTCAAATTGTTTTAAAATATTGTGAAACCCCATGGTAATATCCGAAAATTGAAGCTCGTCATCTACCTCTAAAACTTCTACCTTACAGTCCTCAGAAAGAGTTTCCGTGACAACATTCTCAAAAGCGTTTTTGAAGTTTTCATAATTTTCTTCCTTAATCGTTAATCCTGCAGCGTATTTATGTCCTCCGAACTGTTCAATATGTTCTTGACAAGCTTCCAAAGCGCTGTAGACGTCAAAGCCCTTTACCGATCGAACCGAAGCTGTTAGACATCCATTACTTTTAGTGAAAACAACCGTTGGGCGATAGTAGGTTTCTATCAGTCTTGAAGCGACAATCCCAATCACTCCCTTATGCCATTCTGGATGATAAACAACTGTCGACGCTCTATCTTCCTCCTGTAACGTTTGTATTTGCAACAGAGCGTCCTTGGCAATTCGCTGATCATGAGCTCTTCTATCGGTGTTGAATTCCTCAATTTCATTAGCCGTTTTCAAAGCCTGAGCCTCATTTTCTTCAATCATCAGGCGCACGGCATTGTGGGCGTGTTTCATTCTACCAGCCGCATTAATACGAGGTGCAATAGTAAATACCACGTCCGTAATCGTCATGGCTCCAAATCGTTTGTGCTCACGTACCAATGCCTTCATTCCCATACGGGGGGTTTCATTCAAAAGTTTCAAACCATAAAAAGCCAAAACTCTATTTTCTCCAACAATTGGAACAATATCAGCACCAACAGCAATAGCAACTAAGTCTAAATACTCATAGGCAATCGTTTCATCCAAAGCACTGTGTTGCAGATATGCTTGTATCAACTTAAATCCGACACCGCATCCGCACAATTCTTTAAACGGATAGTCACAATCCTGTCTTTTAGGATCTAAAATGGCATGGGCTGGTGGTAAAACTTCACCCGGACGGTGATGATCACATACAATTACATCAATTCCCTTCGACTGGGCATAAGCAACTTTGTCTATTGCTTTTATCCCACAATCAAGCGTAATCATCAAAGTAGTTCCTTTGTCAAAAGCAGAATCAATCCCTTCATAGGAAAGTCCATAACCTTCGTGGTCTCGGTCGGGGATGTAATAATCGCATTCCGCAGATTGACTCTTGAGAAAGCAATACATCATACTCACTGAGGTTGTACCATCAACATCATAATCGCCATATACACATATGCGTTCGTTTGTGGAAATGGCTGAGATTAGTCTTGTGACAGCCTTATCCATATCCCTCATCAGAAATGGATCGTGCAACATAGATAATTGCGGACGAAAAAATGTTTTTGCTTGTTCAAAGGTGTTTATACCTCTACGAACCAGAAGAGAACAAGTCGCCTTCGAAATGCCCAAAGCTTTGCTGAGATTAAAAACCTTTTGAGCATCTGCCTTAGCCTTGAGCTTCCATGTTTTTGCTTTCTTCATCCTGAACTAAATACACGTCATTAAATTCCTAGTTCTTTCCTTCTAAAACCACGACAAACTCACCTTTTGGGGGCTTTTCACTAAAGTGAACAATCAATTCATTGACTGTTCCTCTTACTGTTTCTTCAAATTTCTTTGACAACTCTCGGCTTACAGATATTCTTCTCTCTCCACCCACAAACTCCTGCATTTGCAGTAAGGTCTTAGCTATTTTATGGGGGGATTCATAGAATACAATGGTTTTGGGTTCCTCTGCCCAGAGTTTTAATCGAGTTTGCCTGCCCTTTTTGGGAGGTAAAAACCCTTCAAAAATAAATCGGTCTGTTGGAAATCCCGATTGAACCAAAGCCGGGATTAAAGCCGTAGCCCCTGGCAAACACTCTGTTTCTATACCCTCCTCAACACAAGCTCTAACCAACAAAAAACCAGGGTCAGATATACCAGGCGTTCCTGCATCTGAAATGAGGGCTATTTGACTTCCCATTTTCAACTTCTCAATGATTCTATCGAGCACTTTATGCTCATTGTGCATGTGAAAAGAC
>JAQWKY010000044.1 GCA_029247585.1 Flavobacteriales bacterium
TGACCTTGATTGGGATGGTACTTAAGCCCTAAATCAAAACGATCTGAAAATTGAGAGGTCCAATTGTACAATTGATTGTTTAAAACCTCTGCCCCAGAGGAGACGGTAGAACTCAAATAATCTACATCAGTGTCATTATACTCAGACGAACTCATAAAAGTGTTTAAAACCAATAGCGACAAAAATTGTTGGGTGTTTTTCTCTTCAGTATTGGTATGCTCATCGAGAATTCGTTTGATGCGATCGTCTCCTTTTGGGATTTGAATGTCGAAGTCGATATCTGGTTGAAGTAAGTCTCCACGCATCAGCATTCTACATTCTACATCGCGACTTTTGTTGTAAAGAGTGTCTGACGTAAGCAAACTGAGGTTTGTATTGAGTTTGTAAAGTGCATTTAAATTCATTTGCGCTTCATAAGGGCTTCCATCCCAAGATAACTGAGCTCCTTTTTCAATTTCAAACTTTTTATTTACAAAATTTTGAAGCGTAAACAGGTAATCTCCCTCATCAACAACATAATCACCGAACATGTATACCTCATCGGCATCGTTGATTCCTATATTGATAAACCCATTACCTGTAGCTCTTAACTTATCGCCTAAAGTTTCGTCAAATATGATATTCACTTGTGCACTTTCATCAAGTTCCACATTCATATCTATGGTAAAACTTGATTTTGTTTCTACAAGTTTTGAAACCGTTGTCTCTATATCCTCTACACCCTCGTTTCTCTTTACAAAATGAACAAAACTCAACTCATCAATACTCTCATCATCATCCAAAGGAATGTACAATAAGGTCCCTTTGTTGGTCGTCACGTTTACCTGCATTTCTACGGCATTCTTAGGACCTTTAAAATAGGCATCTCCAGAAGCTAAAGCACGCCCATAATAAGGTTTATCAACATAAGCATCCGTGTTCAAGCACAGTAAACTATCCGCTTCTAATCGAAGATCCAAACTGAAATCCTTAAAATAATGATGATCAAACTGCCCGCTAAACTCTCCATACCCATGGTTCTGTCCGTTTTCTACACCTTGAAAACTTAAGTCATGCAATATCAAATCTCGGTCACTCAACTCAACCACAGATGTCGTTGAAGACTCAAACTGAGTATTGAGATGGGGTATCGAAAAACGAAGGTCATTAACATTAAAATCACCATTAAACTTGGGCTGGTTTAATTCACCATAACAACTTAGAGCACCCGTAGCTTCTCCTTCCAATGTGTCAAGAATAGAAATGTAACCTTCAAGATGCTTCAGATTAAAATCGTGTACATCCAAATTGATGTTAAAATTATTAGAATCCACAAGCGGCATGTATGCGCCAGTAAATTCCAAACTCTTTGTACTCCCGTTAGTGAACCCTCCAACAAGAGATTGTAAATTTTGCTCTGTATTATAATCTAAATTCAAATTTAGGGCTCCAAGAGGGTAATTGTTGTACAAGATTTCCTCCGTTTGGATGTTCGAATAAAATTGACGCACTAAAGGACTCTTAACTTGCTTGAAATCACCATTTAACCGACCTTGAAAAGAGGTTTTAAAACGCTTTGACCAGGGAGAAAAATTGTCTAATTCAAATTCGTCCAATTGAAAATGCATCAAACTATTTTCTGTATCGCCTTTATATTCAAAAGCGAAATCTTGAGAATTTGTATTGAGATGAATTTCAGCGTTTACATCCTTACCCTCGGATATAAAAAAAGAACGATTTTGTAATGTCCAAAGTGTGTCGGCAAAATACATTTGAGTCTCATCGACCTGCAGCTGTATAGATTCAGCATTGACCCTAGCCGTCCCTTTCAAATGCCCGTCAAACTTTAACGAATCGACACTTTCCCAGACTAAATTGCAATCCCAATCTCCAAGAACACCTGTTTGACTGAGATGAATTTGCTCCAAGCTCCATTGCTCCTCATGATTTATTGAGGCGGCATAACATTCAACTTGGGAGCTGTCAGCAGAAATTGAAGAGTGAATTTTCAAATCTTCTCCACCCCATTTATCCCATACCAGCTCCGAACTTTCTACATTGAAAACCAAACCTTCTTCTTGAGGGTTGAAACTTCCAAAAACAGAAGTACTGTCACTAATCTTTAGCTTAGGCATAAACAATTTAGTGACGGCAGAGGGTTGAAACGCTTGGATGTGAAAATCAAAATCTTGTTTACTTTTAGCCCCTCTCTTTAACATAGGGAAATGAGGATTTAGGTGTGCCAAAATGGAATTGGAAAGTGTAGGAACATCAACTATACCTTCGATTTTAGCATCAACAAAATCAGATTTAAACTTAAGAATATTCTCACCCTCATGTTTTTGAGAACTAAAATGGATATCATCAAAATAATAATAATCACCCTGGGTTTCAAGGGTCGAAAAATTAGCTCCGATGGTTCCCTCAATATTGCTCCAATCATCTCCAACAATATTCATTTCAATCAAGCTGGTTAAATGGGCTACAGGCTCCTTGTCATACCAGTTTAATTGAACCAAATCTGCCTCTGAAACATCTGCCACAAAATCCATCGCAGGTTTATCCTGTGAAAAATCAATTTCTCCAGAAAAATCAAGCACCAAATTAGAGTCCAAAACAGTCGCTTTCCCCTTAAAATAGTTCGGTTGTAATCGGCCGTCTAATTGAATATTTTGATAAGTATAGTTGCTAATTTTTATCGAATTTACATCTCCATGAATATCTGTATCAAAATTTGAAAAATCAAGTCCCCTACCTTCAACAAATATCTCAGCATCTACATACTGAACGTCATAATCAGGAAGAAAATCAGAAAAATTGAACTGATTTAAATTCAATTGTCCTTTGTAAACAGGAGTCCCTAGAGTATCAGTTATATTAATCTGAAGATCGGTATTAAAACTTCCCTGATCGGACTTGAGAGCTAAATCAAGCTCTAAATCAGTCATTGAACCCTGAATGGTGAAACCAGATTTAATACCCCCCAAAGGACTGTAAGGATATTTGTTGGGAAACAATTTACGAACCCACAACCATTCTTCTCCAACTAAATCAAAGGTATCAGCCTTACAAAAATACTTCCATGCATTGAAATCAGACCAGTTTTTTACTCCAAAAGAACCTGTAACTTTACTTCCTTTATTTGAGCGTAAAGACAAGCTTTCCGTCCACAAACTATCATTTTCCATGAGAACAATAGTACTAGCATCGAATTGAAGGGCTTCAGGCCATCCGTCTATCATCCCTTTTACGGCCGAATTATCTGCACTAAACTGATGTAATTCTAGCAAAGACTTATCGTGAACTTTATTGTGCCTGAAGTCGAAATTTGCATAGGAATTACCACTTTCCCAATGAAAAGCATCCACATAATAAGCTGTATCAGAAATATGTATCCGAGATGCATCTAGCTGATGTTTTGAGCCTCCCAAAATCTCCCATTCTAAATTACTGAGCACCAAGTCTATTTCGGAGGCCCATCGACTTTCTTTCGCATACAGATCGATATTTCTGAATGATCTAGGGGCACTAAATTTACCTACATTAAGGTGGGCTCCATTGACCCAAAAATGATTGACATGAATTCGTTTTTGGGCGTCCGACGCTTTAAACAAGGGTATAATACGCTGATACAGTTCTGCCGTTTCTGGCTCTTCTTCGTAGAGATAGTTAAGCTTTAAACCCTTGGCGTATACAGAACTCAAGTGACTCCATCTAAAAAATGAAGTCTTAACCTTCAAGCTCTCAACATAAACCAGAGTATCTTGCTTTTCGCCAGTTAGAAGCACTTCTTCAAAATACACATCACCTAAAAGACCTATTTTTATCTTATTTAAATCAATGTCAATTTGATGTGTACTCAAGAGCCATAAAGTAAATTTACTTGCCACCTCCCTCTGAACAACAGAGGTTTGAAGTAAAATTACCATCCCAAAAAAAATGAGAGATGTAAAAATTAATAGGCGCTTAATTATGTTTTTACCTGTATTGATAGGACAATTTTTTATTTTTGCCGTATGAGTCAAAAAAGCATCACCATACTGGGTATTGAATCTTCGTGCGACGACACCTCTGCTGCAGTCATTGAAAACGCTAAAATACAATCAAATATTGTTGCCAATCAAGAAGTTCACCAGTCATTTGGTGGGGTTGTTCCTGAACTTGCTTCACGAGCGCATCAGCAAAATATTGTTCCCGTTGTAAATGAGGCTTTAAAGATAGCAAATATTAGTAAAGACCAACTCGATGCTATTGCCTTTACAAGAGGGCCCGGACTGATGGGTTCACTCCTTGTAGGAACCTCATTCGCCAAATCATTTGCGCTGGCCTTAGACATTCCCTTAATTGAAGTCAATCACATGCAAGGTCATATCATGGCGCATTTTATTGATGAGGGGCAAAAAATGCCTGATTTCCCATTTTTATGCCTTACCGTATCTGGAGGACATACACAAATAGTGAAAGTAAGCGGATTGTTCGATCTGCAAATTTTGGGAGAAACCATCGATGATGCTGCAGGTGAGGCTTTTGATAAAAGTGCTAAAATATTGGGCTTGCCCTACCCTGGAGGTCCCTTGATCGATAAATATGCAAAACAAGGAAATCCGCATAAATTTAAATTCACTAAGCCCAAAGTCGACGAACTTAGTTTTAGTTTCAGTGGATTGAAATCAAACATCATTCAACTCATTCAAAGAGAAGAAAAGAAGGAACCGGACTTTATCAAAAATAATTTAGTAGACCTTTGTGCATCAATTCAATACACCATCATCAGCATTCTTCTAGAAAAAATTGAAAATGCCGTCAAAAAAACGGCTATCACTCAAATTGCAATTGCAGGTGGCGTATCAGCAAACTCAGGTTTGAGGCAAGCCCTACTGGATCGAGAGAAATCACATCAATGGCAAGTATACATTCCAAAGTTTGAATACTGCACAGATAATGCCGCCATGATAGCAATTGTTGGATATTACAAGTACTTAGATGAAGCCTTCAGTAATTCAAGTACAACACCCAAAGCGAGGTTTAAAATTGGATCACTTTGACAAATAAGTTCACCATATAGTACTTTGACGTAAAGTCAAGTCGATTGCAACAGGAAATACGCTAAAAAATGTTATATTTATTTGGTACTTACATAAGTATGATTTTTTTTCTTTAAATTCGTGTAAAATAAAACTCTAACACAAGCCTATATTACTATGAAAAAATTAAATAACTTGAAGGGACTAAGCCTTGCTATTGCATTGGGCTTGTTTTCCACAAGTGCAATGGCACAAGACTTTCGCAAAGCGTTAGACACGAAAAGATTTGCACAAGCCGTAAATACAGGTGAGAATCACACCTTGCTTATATTGGATTCATCATGGGGTGATACCAAGCCCGAAATTGGCGATGAAATTGCAGCTTATGACTCTCAAGGAAATATGGTGTCAAGCGTAGTTTACGTTGGCGAGCACACAGGTTTAGCTCTTTGGGGTGATGACGAGTATACACAAGAAAAGGAGGGCCTTGCCAAAGCTGAGAAATTTCATTTAAAATGGTGGAAAAAAGCCAAAAATGAATTGGTTTCTCTCGAAGTTGCTGATTTTGAAAGAGGAGATGACACGTACAACAAAGACAAGATTTCGGTCATTTCAGACATCAAGTCAAAGGAGGTCTTAACGCAAGATTTAGAACTTTTCCAAAACGTACCTAACCCCGTTGCAGACCATACTGAGATAAATTTCTACCTACCGCAAAAAAAAGACGTCTACCTAGGAGTCTTTAATAGTCTTGGACAAGAAGTAATGGTCCTCGCTAACGAAACTTTCGAAGCCGGTTCCCACAAGGTTGAGATGATTGCTCCGAACTTAGAAGCTGGTATTTACTTTTACAACCTAGTTTCTGGTGAAGAAAAACTAACCAAACAAATGACTGTTGTCAAGTAAAAAAACACATTCAATTTATTACAAAAAAGCCGTCCTTGAGTGACGGTTTTTTTTGTGTATCAAAAAGATAGAATACTCTTTTAGGGTTCTTTTTCTGATGATTATTTTCCTATTTTTGTCCGTATATTTTGATGTGTATGCCTAAATTGAAACTCGTTTTTCTTACCCTTACAATTTGTCTGAGCAGTTATTCTGTTGCCCAAGACTTGCATGATGTCAAGATTGGAGAAACTCTATACAGTATTTCTAAGAAATACAATGTTAGCATTCAGGATCTTGTTAAAGCAAATCCCGAAGCTAAAAGAGGTTTGCACCAAGGAATGAACATTTTAATACCCACTTTCCATAAAGATACGGACACGATTGCCTACAAACTTCACAAGGTAAGACCGCTGGAATCTTTTTACTCCATAAAATCAAAGTATGGGGTAGGACAAAGGGAATTACTAGAACTAAACCCCTCTTTATCGGACGGTTTTAGATCGGGAAGGGAAATTAAAATCCCTATAGAAGAAAAAGAAAATACATTAGAAATATTACAATTCATCACCAATGAAAATGAATCCGACTTTATCGATAAATTAAAAAATCGAAAATCGAAATTCAAAAAAAAGGATCAATACAACATTGCCTTTTTACTCCCCTTATATCTTGATAAAAACGACACCATAGAAGCCTACCAAAACTTGGAGGAAGAAACTGAAATTTATAAAAAAACACATTATGCCCTTGACTTTTATTCAGGAGCCAAAATTGCTCTGGACACACTAAATAAGGCGGGCATGAGCTTAAACATTCATGTATTTGACACCAAAAACGACCCTCATGAGACCTTTGATTTAGTCACTAAAAGCACATTTAATAACATGGATCTCGTCATTGGTCCATTCTATTCAAACAATTTTAAAATTGCTGCTGAAATACTGAGCCGAAGAAAAATTCCTATTGTAGCCCCTTTGTCTACAAAAAGTAATCTTTTGGAAAATGCACCCCATACTTTTCAAGTCATTCCTACTCCAAAACGACAGGTTACCTATCTTTCGGAATATATTACTGAATTGTATGCACATGAATGCATCACGCTTGTACGAAGAAACAGTGAAGAGGATGAAAACAATGCGAAATGGATGCTTTCTTCTTTAAACCTAGATTCCGTATCAAATTACAAAGAAGTGCTCGTAGAAGGGCCTGTAATCGACTCCATACACCATGAAATAGACTCGATGGCAGTGAAAAATGTTTTTTTGATCCCCTCAACTGAAAAAGCCTTTGTTACAGATGTACTGACCAAGCTCAATGCAACAAGAGACAGCTCTCTTATAGTATTCGGGATGCCCGACTGGTATAAGTTTAAAGAATTGGACTATAATTATCTAATGAATTTAGATGTACACATTCCCAACAGTGGATTTCTGTCCTATCAAGATTCTTTAACTCAGTACTTTGTAAAAAACTACCAAGGATCAACTCGAAATGCTCCCAACGAAAGATTTGCATTTGCAGGCTTTGACATTACCTATTACTTTTTATCAATTTTAAAAGAAAATGGAGGCATTTCGTCGAGTATGTATCTTGAACCAAAAAATCTTCTAAACATGAATTTCGACTACAATTACATTCGAAATCGAAGAGATGGTTCACGAAACCAATCGGTACAAATCATCAAATACGATGATTTTAAAATTGTACCCATAAACGAATAAGCCTAGCGGATATTTTTAATAAAGTTTAAAACCTGGGTGTTAAAAATTATAGGTTGCTCGACATTTACCACGTGCCCACAGTTAGGAATGACATAAAGTGCAGAGGAAGAATGATTTTTGACCAACTTGGTAATAGAAGGTAGAAACATATGGTCCTCTTCCCCCATTACGTAAAGCGTAGGAATGCCAGAATCTTTGATTCGAAATAAGGCCAATAAAGGATTCACTTCCGAAACAAGCGTAAACCAGCGCTTAAACTCTTTCTGATAGAGCTTTTTAGCTTCATTAATGAACAAATTTCGAGATGCTCTGTGCTTTTTTCTAGGCATTATGATAACAGCAAAAAACTTATACAGCAATAAGTACGGGATAACGGACTTCAAAAGAACGCCCAATCGCATTAGAATTTGACCTCTAAAATTCAACTTCATAACTGCCCCTGCCATAATCATACTATTACTCCTCTCAGGATAACGTTCTGCAATTTCTCTGATGATTATTGTTCCAAGTGAAATTCCGATAAAATGACTTTTTTGAATTTTCAAATGATCCAAAACCTCAATAACCTCATCACTTATCACATCAAAAGTATAGGATTTCAGCTTCTCATAGATAGGGCTTTTAGACTTTCCGTGCCCTCTCAGATCTATAAGAAGTACATTGTAATGCTTTTTGAAATCTCTGAGCTGTTTATACCATATAGAGCTGCTTCCACCAGCACCATGGATAAAAGTTACCCAATCAAGTTTATCATCAAGTATATGTGTACTGAAATGAAGCATTAATTTGTCTTATTACTTTTTTGTTACGGCACAGAAACGAGCGCGGAACAATAATAAGACAAAAATAACTTTTATTCAAAACAAATTTAGAGGACTTCGAACGACCAAATTATGAAAGAGCTATTTATTCAAACTTTGCCATGACTAGCCTCTTTAAAACATTAAATTAGAAGTTAGAAATATCGTTTACAATTAATGTTTTATCCAAGGTAAGTTGACGGTTTTTTTGTCAGAAAACACCTTCAACATATAAATCCCAGGCGACAAATTCTCTAGCCCCAACTCATAAGACTCATTGGCCTGAACCTGAGTGTATTTCTGATCAAAAACCATCTTACCGGCAACATTTACCACCTGAATATGCAGTTGCTCTACAAATTGATTTGAACGCATGTAAAGTTGATGCTTTGAAGGATTCGGATACAAGTCGAGCTCAAAAACTTCTAACTCATCTGCACCCAATTCATCTGCATCACAAATGCCGTCATCATCAGCGTCGTTGTCAACAATCTTACCCGTACCATCTGTTTCTGGAGAACAAGAAGCGCAAGCATCTAGATCCGTTGGATAAATGCAATAACTCTTATCATCAAAAGTGGGAATAGAAGCTATATAATTGCATGCCGTGGGATCTGTGCAAGCAGTCACTTTTAAACGAATTTGAGGCAGAAGAGAATCCGGGAAATGCACATAAATCGATGGGCTTGAGCTCACAACACCATTGCTTACAACATTAAAATAGGTTCTGAGTTTAAATTTATATTTTAAGTCATGAATCCCCGCTTGGGTCGGAGTGCCCGATAAAATAATTTCCGCCCAATCTTGGGCATTAAACATGGTTGAATCACCTATACTGGTCTGAATTCCCGGAGGCAATGCTAAAGAATGTATTTCCAATGAATCGTTGTAAATTCTGACCGGACCCTGTTCCATAACAATATCCTGGTAAGGGGTTAAAACTTTTATCTTTATCTCTTCACGAAATAATTGATTGATAGGTGCTTCTAAAAATATTAGGGAAGTATCTCCATTAAGCGTATAACCGTTAGGAGGTGAAATTTCAAATTTTATTTTACTGGACGTAAATTCAAAGGATTGAGCATAAGAAATAGAAACAATCAAAAGACTGAAAAATGTAAGTAATTTTCTCATAATTAATTGATTTAATTTATATTAAAACGCATCCAAAGGGGACACAAACAAGTGTTAATTCAAATATTAAGAGGGGCGGGTATTAATTTAGAAAGTCTTACAAAAACGAACAATTGTCGGTTCGATTCGTACAATTTACAAAAATATACTATCAACCACAATTCCTTTTTGAAGCGCAACGCTTCAAGAATTATTATCGGTAATTAAATTATTGTTTCATCCAAGGGACAACAACCAATTGCTTATCGTTAGATACTTTCATTAGATACAATCCATCAGATAAATGACTTACATCCAACTCAATAAGCTCATCTGAATGCACATTTCTCACCTCTAACTCGAACAGCAAAGCCCCCATAACATTCATCACCTCAAGCAGTAAACGTCCTTGGGAATGATCTGTATCTACATAAACTTTTTCCGATGCGGGGTTAGGATGTATGTGAAGACCAAGGTCATCAAATTCATGAATACCAAGTTGCTCATCACAAACGCCATCAGCATCAGCATCATTGAGACATGCTCCAGAACAATCTAAATAGACTTCTGTGGGATAGGTACAAAGACTATCGTCTCTGTCTGTAGTTGATCTAACATCATAATTACAAGCTTTAGCATCTTTACAAGCCTCAATTTCATCTGCATTGCACACACCGTCATCGTCAGCATCATTATCTACGATCGTTCCATCTACGCAGGTCTGACAAACCCCATCTAAAGAAGCCTCTTTTTGGATTTGACCAGCATCACACAAATCGCAGGATGTAGGCACAACACAAGAACCATCATCCTCAATAGCCTCTTCGTTGTAATTACATGCAATCTTATCCATGCATCCTTTTATAATTTCTCTTACGAAAACACCATAATCATCGGCTCTTTGTGCTACTGCTGCTCCACAAACTTCTGGCTCATCAGTTGAATTTGAAATCACCCTCATTCGCAATAGACGATTGACAACAGATTCATCAGGAACGGTGAAATCTACTTCAACTGACCCTTCTTCATTTTTAGAGATCTCATCACTTAGGATGAGTTCATTAATTTCTTTGTTATTTGTAAGATCAAATGTGCCGCTATTGTCCCAATCAATCCAAATTTCTAAAAACTGTTTATCATCTTCATCAGCCACATAAGTCGCACTAAGAGTGTAATCCGCTCCATTAGTTAAAATTGTGTTTTGAGAACAGGTAAAGTCCTGCATTGAACTTTTCGGTATAAACGTACTTGTGGCATGGTCTAGTGTATTTAAAGTTACATGGGTTACACCAAGATCGTAATCTCCACTATGATTTAAACTCGATGAGCTACAAGTACTTACCAGTCCTTCTGACACGGTTATGAAATTTGATTTGGTAAGGCTGCTTGTTCCGTGTGAATTTGTAATTTCTAAGCTTACATCATAAGTTCCCGTATCATCAAAAATAATGTTAGGATTCTGATCCGTTGAATGGTAAGGTGTATTTACACCATTGTCAAAAGTCCAATGGAATGTAATACTATCCAAGGGATCATTGGTGTACGCATTGGGAGTACAAGTTGACTCATTGGTAAAGGTCAATGAACTACCAAGACAAATTAAAAGTGCAGCAGCAGAAAAATCAACGGATGCCATCGCTGGAGGAGTCAGAGCTGTATTTCCGTTTTCGGCAAGAAAAGAGGCTCTTTCGTTCATCAAGGCAGACTTTGCTACTACTCTTTGTCCATAGGTGAATTCGCTGGCACAGTCCGAATAATCCATGTAATTAAGCACATGGTCTTGATGTGTTCCGTTCCCTTTATGCGTTGGCGACATTTGAATGTTAAAGTTTGGATCACAAGAATTCTCATCCGTATTATCACAATCCTTATACAAGCCATCTATAAACGCGGTTCTTATGTGTTTTGGAGTATCATCGATTCCATCATCGCCACATTGGTAGGTTCCATCATTCGCAGCGTCATCACCATCAAAGGTATGTGGTAAACTAAATGCATGCCCTATTTCATGAGCCAAGGTAACATCAGATTCGTTAGTAAAAGAACAGAACAAAACAACAGAACCATCCGAATCTTTTCCGTGTTCAGAAGCATAATAAGCATACCCTGCCGTAAAATTATCACTGACGCAGTTACTGTTGTCAATTTCATCAACCAACCAAATGTTGTAGTATTTTGTGGGATCCCAATGACTGTATTCTTTGAGTGAATTTATCTCTAAATCATCATCATGGTCTGGTATTCCGTCAGATTCATCTGCATTAACCCCAAAGTTAACATAGGGCATGACAGCACTCATATCTTTGCGAACAATACCGTTGGTACAATTTCCATTTTCATCCTGAACCGCCAGAACAAATTCAATTTCCATATCCACGCCATTGCCATCGCCCATAGAGCCAGATACTTTTCTCCAAAAATTATTTAAATAACGTATCCCATCCTTTACCTCTTCATCGGAAATATTCGTCCCCATACCCAAAGACTCACCCTTATGCATAATATGAACTACAACAGGAACTTGATAAACACCGGAAGCTAACCGATAGGATGCTTTTTTAGCATTTTCTCTGTTTTTCCGACTCTTTTGATAACGCAATTTGTAGCTTTTATCATTCTCCATCATTTTATCATGAAAAAAATCTGCACCACAAAACCTATCGTTTAAAGGCTTTGTATCTACCCTATGCTTCTGTGCAATTGTAGAAAAGCTCTGAAAGAAAAAAAATGTCAAAAGGAAAAGTGAATATCTCATATCTTAAACTTAAACATTATTGGACAAATCATTTTATCTACTATGTTGAAACAAAAATGATACCAAACTAAATAGCAGAGAATCCCCCCTGATCTAAAGGAGTTAAGAAGATAAACTAGAGTAAGGGAATAAGAATTAAGAAAGGGTAATCTTATTAAAAATTGGCTTCAAATTTATTTTGAATTTCCTTCAAACAAAGATTGCCTATACTACCTTCATGAGAATGAATTACTTTTTTATCTGGATTAAAATCACCCGCAAAAATTTCAGTCCCCAATTTCTTATAAGCATCTCGGAAAGTCATACCACTCATAACGAGCTTGTTAACCTCCTCAACACTATACATGTAGTCATAAATGGCGTCGTCAACAGCGTCTTGATTTACGATAACGTGCTGCAACATAAAGCTTGTGACCTCCAAATTGTCCTTTAAGATATCTATAGCTTCCATGTAGTTTTCTTTCAGCAATTGAAAATCTCTGTGGTATCCGCTGGTCAGATTATTGGTAATCATAATCATCTCTGTGGGTAAGTTTTGAACCTTATTACTCTTCGCTCGTAACAGTTCAAACACATCCGGATTTTGCTTGTGAGGCATGATGCTTGAACCTGTGGTAAGTTCTTTAGGGAAACCTAAAAAATTAAAGTTCTGACTCATGTACAAGCAAACGTCTGATGCTAACTTGGATAAAGTACTGGATACAGATGCCATGGCAAAAGCAGTTGTTTTCTCCAAGCGACCTCTACTCATCTGTGCAGCAACAACATTGTACTTTAGCGTTTCAAACCCCATAAGCTCAGTGGTCATCGTTCTGTTAATCGGAAAAGAAGAACCGTATCCTGCGGCAGAGCCTAGAGGGTTTTGATTACTGATTTTATAGGCTGCGTTTAACAGAATGAGATCGTCGATTAAACATTCTGCATAAGATGCGAACCAAAGCCCAAAAGAAGAAGGCATCGCTACCTGAAGGTGAGTGTACCCTGGGATTAATACATCTTTGTATGTATCACTTAGTTCCATCAATGTATCAAAGAGTTTTTTGACACCTTCTTTCATTTCAAGGATTTCTGCTTTCGTATACAAATGCAGATCCACCAAGACTTGATCATTTCGTGATCTTGCCGTGTGAATTTTTTTACCCGCATCTCCTATTTTCTGAACCAGTTCGAACTCAATTTTACTGTGGACATCCTCAAAAGAATCCTCGATAATAAAGGTTCCATCGTCAATGGTCTTCTGAATTTCTGACAAACCTTTTAAAACAGCGTCCAACTCATCTTTTGAGAGAATATTGATACTATGAAGCATTTTGGCATGAGCCACACTACCGGTAACATCGTGTTTGGCTAATTTTAAATCCAGTATGCGATCTTTACCAGTCGTATACTTGTCAACGATATTATTTGTAGTGTATCCTTTGTCCCAAAGTTTCATAGCTGCTGATTTTATAAAATTTTACTTAACATCTCTTTATACAGTCGAATGCCTTCTTCGATTTCGCTGACACAAACGTACTCATTAGAACTGTGTGATCGCAAGGATACACCAGGACCTAATTTTACAGAATTACAGCTTAACACAGACTGGTCCGATAGTGTAGGTGAACCGTAGGTCTTTCTACCCATATCTATTCCAGCCAGAACAAATGCATGGCCTTTATCTATGGATGAAGAATTCAACTTAAATGATCGAGGCTTCAGTTCACTCTTGGTATTCTCGGAGATGATATCAAAAACTTCTCTATTGCTGTAAGCTTCGTTCACTCGAATATCTATCACAAAATGACATTCTGCAGGAACCAAGTTATGCAATTCTCCCGCCTTGATTTGTGTCACACTCATTTTCACCTTACCGAGTTGATCTGACACCTTAGAAAACTTGTAATTGTTAATCCACTCGATATCTTGAATGGCATTCATAATGGCATTTTTCTGTGTTTTCATGAGCTGCATGACCAGCAATACCTTTGGCATATGCATCGATGACCAACAATCCTTTTTCAGCGATGGCTAAATGCATTTCTGTAGGCTCTCCAACAATGGCAAAATCGATTTCTGGAAGTATTCCAAGAATACTATTTAGACCGTTTGGTCCAGAACTTTCTTCTTCTGCCGTAGCGGCAACAGCCAAATTGTATTTCATATTTTTTTGTTCGTAAAAATGAACAAAGGTCGAAAGTAAGCTTACTAAACATCCTCCAGCATCGTTACTACCCAATCCATACAACTTGTCACCTTCTATAAAAGCATCATAGGGATCATTGGTGTAGCCCTTATTTGGTCTAACCGTATCGTGATGAGAGTTCAATAAGATAGTTGGCTTATTTTCATCAAAGTATTTATTGACAGCCCAAACGTTATTCTGAGTTCTATTGAAGGTAACTCCATGGTCTTTCAACCAGCCCTCAATAATAGCAGCAGTGTTGTGTTCTTCGCTAGAAAATGATTGTGTTTGAATCAATTTTTGAAGCAATTCAACAGCTATTTGGTATTGTTCTTTCATAATTAAAGTGTTAAAAGCGTGTGTGCTTCAGTTCTGTTCTTGATAAAATTGGTATTTCCAATCATTACCTTCGATACGTTATTATTCAAAGCATGGAATGCATTTTCCATTTTAGGAAGCATCCCATCGTGTATCACGTTTTGTTCTCGCAAATTTCGATAGCCTTCTGTATTGATGTTTTCAACAACAGAATCTTCATCGTTAACATCCATCAATACACCTTTCTTATCAAAACAGTAAATCAATTCTGTATCGTATTTAGCACTCATTGCTATGGCAATTTCTGTAGCTATAGTGTCTGCGTTTGTATTCAACAACAGCCCTTTCCCATCATGACAAATGGCAGAAAAAATAGGTACCATTTGGTTTTCAATAAAGGTATCTATGACTTTAGAATTGATGGATTGAATATCTCCTACAAATCCATAATCTGTTGGTTTTAAAGGCCTCTTTGAGGCTAAAATCGTATTGGCATCTGCACCAGACAAACCTATAGCATTGCATTCTCTAGACTGAAGCGAAGCCGTAATATTCTTATTAATTAGTCCGGCATAAACCATGGTTACAACATCCAAATTCTCTTTGGAGGTAATTCTTCTGCCTTCATGCATACGTGTTTCTATACCTAGTTTTGCACTCAAAGCAGTGGCTATTTTACCTCCTCCGTGAATTAAAATTTTAGGTTCATCTAAGCGACTAAAATCTGACAGAAATGAATCTAATTTTTCTGAGTTATTGATGATTTCACCACCTATTTTGATGACGGTTAATTTAGCCTTCATTACGTAACATTTTTAATAAAACGGCTTGTGCTGCAAATGTTCGGTTGTTGGCTTGTTCTAAAATGAGTGAAGAGGAAGCATCCAACACCTGATCTGTCGCAATCACGTTTCGTCTAATTGGCAAACAATGCATAAACTTTGCGTTGTTGGTTAATTTCATCTTCTGTTCATTAACCACCCAGTGATCTAAGTTCTTAAGAGTCTTTCCGTAATCATGGTAGCAGGACCAATTTTTAGCATAAATAAAATCGGCATTTTCAAATGCTTTTTCCTGATCGTAAGAAATTTCAACGCCTTGGGTAAACTCTTCTTTTAGCTCATACCCCTTGGGATGCGTAATGGTCAAATCCACGTTCGTTTGTTTAACCCACTCAACAAATGAGTTAGAAACTGACTGCGGGAGAGCACGTGGATGTGGAGCCCAAGTCAGCACAACCTTTGGTTTCTCAATGATTTTATTTTCTGCAATTGTTATCAAGTCGGCAAATGACTGCAAAGGGTGTAGCGTGGCACTTTCCAAAGAAATGACCGGAACTGTGCTGTGTTTTATAAAGTTTGTGAGTACAGAATCTTGATAATCGTCAACCTTATTGGTTAAGGATGCAAATGTTCGAATTCCAATGATGTCACAATATTGAGAAACTACACCTGCAGCCTCTTTAATATGTTCTTGAGTACCCTGATTCATTACTGTGCCGTCTCCAAATTCAATAGACCATCCATCATTATTTAAATTCATAACAATGACGTTCATCCCCAAATTCATGGCGGCTTTCTGAGTACTCAAACGAGTTCTTAAACTCGGATTAAAAAACAACAAACCGAGTGTTTTATTTTCACCTAACGTTTTGTTTTTAAATGGATTGCCCTTTAATTCTTGAGCAAGATCTAAAAGACTTTTAAGGTCGTTAACATCTGTTATGGAAGTAAACTTTTTCACTTTAATACTTTTTTTAAAGCCTGAACAAATGGCGTAATTTCTTCAATGGTAATGTTTAATGGTGGTAATATACGAAGCAAGTTTGGATTTGCTGAGCCTCCGGTGAAAATTTGAAAATCATATAATAATTTTGATCGTAATTCTTTTACAGGATAATCAAACTCTACACCGAGCATTAAGCCTCTACCTTTAATTTCCTTAATGCTTGTTATGGTTTTAAGCTCACTGATTAAAAAATCGCTTACATGCGCTACATTTTCAATCAGAGATTCTTTTTTGAGTGTGTCTAAAACAGCAATACCTGCAGCACAAGCCAAGTGATTACCGCCAAACGTTGTTCCAAGCATACCAGGAGTTGCATTGATGTGTGGAGCAATCAACACCCCTCCAATAGGGAAACCATTACCCATTCCTTTTGCCATACATATGATATCTGCGGAAACATTCGCATGCTGATGAGCAAAAAAGCGACCTGTTCGCCCATAACCACTTTGCACTTCGTCTAGGATAAGTAAAGCTTCATGTTCTTTACAAGCTTGAGATACAAAACTCAAAAAGTCGTCTGAGGGAGCATCAAGCCCACCAACACCTTGAATTCCTTCTACAATAACCGCACAAACGTCTTTATTCTTTAAAGCTTCTGCAAGGGCTGCTTCATCGTTTAACTCAAGGAATACTACATCAAAATTATTTTTATTGATGGGTGCCGAAAGACGAGAGTTATCTGTTACGTTAAGCGCTGCCGCTGTACGTCCATGAAAACTTCCTTTAAAAGCAATTACCTTAGTTTTACCCGTATGAAAAGAGGCTAATTTTAATCCATTTTCATTCGCTTCAGCCCCACTGTTACAAAAAAACAATTGATGATCTGTATAGCCACTTAACGCAGTAAGTTTTTCAGCAAACTCCTCTTGAATAGGCATCATTACAGAGTTGGAGTAAAAACCAATTTGTTTCAATTGATGGCTTATTTGAGCGATGTACTCAGGATGAGAATGTCCAATAGATATCACCCCATGTCCGCCATACAAGTCTAAATATTTTTTTTCATTTTGATCAAAAACATAGACACCCTCAGCTCTGGCAGGTGTAACATCAAATCTTGGATAAACGTCGAACAATCCACTTTCTTGCTTTTTTAGTCCGCTTAATGTTGTCATCTATGGTAAAAGGTTGGTGTGGTTTATAAATAGTTAGCTTTGTAATGAATACCGGTACTTTCCTCCAAACCAAACATGAGATTCATGTTTTGTATAGCTTGACCCGCTGCACCTTTCAATAAGTTGTCGATTACCGAAGTAACCAAAACTTTGTCGTCAATTTTTTCCACCTGAATAAAACAATTGTTGGTGTTTACAACTTGTTTTAGATGAACCGATTTTTCACTGACGAACACAAAAGGGTTACCCTCGTAAAAACTTTGATACAAATTTATCAATTCCTCTTGAGATAATTCGCTTTGGGTGTAAATACTGGCAAAAATACCACGGGTAAAATTCCCTCTAATGGGTAAAAAGTTTAGCTCAGATGCATCCGGTTGTAGGCTGTGTAAACTTTCATTGATTTCGTCCAAATGCTGATGTCTAAAAGCTTTGTAAATTGATATATTGTTGTTTCTCCAGCTAAAGTGAGAAGTGTCACTTAAAGACTTTCCTGCACCAGTAGAACCTGTTATGGCATTGATGTGAACGGATTGTTTCAGTTGACTGTGTTTCGCTAGCGGCAAAAGCCCCAATTGAATGGCCGTTGCAAAACATCCCGGATTGGCTATGTATTTAGCGTTTTTAATCTCATTTTTATTCAACTCAACCAAACCATAGGTAAAAGATTTACCTTGAAGATTAGACTTTTCTTTGAGACGGAAATCATTACTAAGGTCAATGACTTTGGTGTTTTCTGAAAAGGTATGATTTTTCAAAAATTTGGCAGAATTACCATGTCCCAAACATAAAAAGAGAACATCAACATCTGGGTTAACTTGATCACTAAATTTCAAATTAGAGTGACCCAATAAATCCTGATGCATTTCAGAAACATTCATTCCTGCATTAGAATGACTGTATAAGAAATCGATGCATACATTTGGGTGATGGACAAGACAACGAATTAATTCTCCTGCAACATAGCCACTACTTCCTACAACTCCTACTTGTATCATTGTTTTTTATTTACATGGTTAAAAATCTGCATGGAATTGGCGAGTATCTTTGTGAATCCTTTCACATCGTCTCCAGACCAATTTTTATTAATCTCACCGTATTCTCCAAAATCAGATGTCATTAAATCATGAGGAGATTCAATTCCTTTGATCGTAAAGCGATAAGGGTTTAATTCAATAAATACCTTCCCCGACACATTGACTTGCGTATCCGACAAAAAGGTTTCAATATTTCGCATTACTGGCTCAAAATATTGTGCTTCATGAATAAACATACCATACCAGTTGGCCAACTGTTCTTTCCAGTGAAGTTGCCACTTGGAAAGTGTATGTTTCTCTAAGGTATGATGTGCTTTGATAATGATGCTTGAAGCAGCGGCTTCAAAACCAACTCGCCCTTTTATCCCTATGATGGTATCTCCAACGTGAATATCTCGTCCTATAGCATACTTGTTAGCTATATTTTCAATGTATTCTATGGCATCAACAGGTTTCATTTGAGCACCGTTTACGCCTGATATTTCACCTTTAGTAAATTCAATCACCAATTCCTGAGTCCCTTCAGCTTCGAGCTGACTCGGGTAAGCTGATTCAGGAAGAGCTTGATGCGAAGTTAATGTTTCTACACCTCCAACACTTGTACCCCACAGCCCCTTATTTACAGAGTATTGCGCTTTCTTCCAATCCACATCAACACCGTACTTTGCCAAGTATTCAATCTCTGCCTTTCTCGATAATTGCTGATCTCTGATGGGTGTAATGATGGTAATTTCTGGCGCAATCAGTTGAAAGATTAAGTCAAAACGTATTTGATCATTACCCGCTCCTGTACTTCCGTGTGCAATGTATTTCGCTCCTATAGATTTAGCATATTTCGCTAAAGAAATCGCTTGATAAATACGCTCTGCACTCACCGACAAAGGGTAAGTGTTGTTTTTAAGGACGTTTCCGAATATCAAATACTTAATGATGTGATCGTAGTAAGATTGAGTTTCCTCAAGTGTTTCGTGATTAACAACTCCAAGAAATTTTGCTTTTTCTTCAATTTCGACCAATTCATCCTTGGTAAAACCACCCGTATTGACAATGGCTGAGTAAACCTCAAATTGCTTTTCGTGCTTGAGGTATTTTACGCAATAAGAAGTGTCCAAACCACCGCTGAATGCAAGTACTATTTTATTATTTTCCATATTTGATGCTTTTTAAAAGTTTTGGAAATAATTTTGCTTTTTCCTGAATTCGTTTTTTTCTGTCTTTCAAAAATTGAATAAATTTATCCCATGACTTTTTATTTTCAGCTGACTGTGTCTTAGTTTCTTTAAAATCACAGACCATTCCGGTACAAAGACACATGGTTTTGTTCGTTCGTTGTAGAACATCATAGTTGGTACAATTCTGACAGCCTTTCCAAAAATCTTCATCTGTTGTTAATTCTGAAAAAGCAACAGGTTTGTATCCTAAATTAGAATTAATTTTCATCACAGCCATACTGGTCGTTATACCAAATAATTTGGCATCAGGGAATTTATTTTTAGAAAGCTCAAAAATTTCTTTCTTAATGGCTTTTGCTAAACCTTTTTTTCGGTAATCAGGATGAATAATAAGTCCAGAATTGGAAACATACTTCTTTCCTTCCCAACTTTCTATGTAACAAAACCCTACTGCAATGTCTTTATCTAAAGCAATAACGGCACGACCTTGTGACATTTTCTCCTTGATGTATTCAGGTTTTCTTTTAGCAATACCGGTACCTCTAACTTTAGCCGCTTTTTCCATTAGTTCACAAATGAAATGTGCGTGTTTTTCATGACTTTTATTGGTCACTTGAATGTTAAATTGCATAACAAAAAGATTTAACGTTTGTTAAAAGATGTATTGAATAGAAAGTAGTTGTAAGAGGTGGCATAAGCAGGGATTCCCGCATAAAATTATTGCCTATTGGGCTCGCTCCTGAATCTGTTTTGAGGAGAGAAAGTTCCAATACCAATGGTAAGAACAGGGCGTTCTGATGGCGTGTATTTATTTACTTGCTTCATTGTACTTGCAAAGATATGTAAAAACAATGTATTAACTACACCTAATCGCTAATTAAAGCTAATAAAGTGGTCGCAAAACAAAAAATGCGCTCCAATATTGGAGCGCATTTTTAGAACAAATCTTATTTTTAGTGGTTTGAAAGGTAATCAGCAGTTCCTTCGTGAGAAGGTTTCATAGCTTCTTTACCTTTAGCCCAGTTGGCAGGACACACCTCACCATTTTCTTCCACGAAAGTGAGCGCATCAACCATACGAATTGCTTCATCAACGTTTCTTCCAAGTGGAAGATTATTTACCACTTGATGTTGAACAACACCTTCCTTGTCGATTAAAAACAACCCACGGTATGCTATCAATTCAGCATCTGCTTGTAATTGGTCATCTTCACTGATGAAGTAATCACCCGTTAGAACATCAAAGTTCTTTGAGATTGTTTTGTTCGTATCAGCAACAAGAGGGTAAGTAATTCCTTTGATACCTCCTTTAGACTTGTCCATTTGCAACCATCCCCAGTGAGACATTTCAGTATCGGTAGAAACAGCAACAACTTCTGTATTACGATCTTGAAATTCACCCAGTTTCTCTTGAAATGCATGTAACTCTGTCGGACAAACAAAAGTAAAATCCTTAGGATAAAAGAATAGGATTACATTTTTTTTGCCCAAATATTGCTCCAAAGAAAAGTCTGCTTCAACAGATGTTCCATTAACAACTGCTTTTGCTGAAAATTTCGGGGCTTTTCTGCCTACTAATACTGCCATTTTTCTTGTTTTAAGTTTCTAAAGTATTTCGTAACACAAAATTACAAAACATTCACAAAAACAAAGGCTGTAATTCAAATAGTTTTGATGAAGGTAATCAATCATTAATTGCGAAAATAAATTTTCATTTACACTTCGGAAATGTTAAAACAAATTGTGTCCAATGTCCATAGTCAGATTGACATGTGACATCTCCACCAAAATCTCTCATCACTCGTTTACAAAAAGCCAAACCCAAACCCGTATTATCCATTTCACCTTGGTTCCTAAAACCATCAAAAATACTGCTGAGTCTGTCTTTAGAAATGCCTACCCCATTGTCTTTAAAATACAATGTATTGTGGTCACCTCCTCGTTCTAATCGTATTTGTATTTTCCCATGAGGTTTGTTAACCAAATAGAACAGTGCATTTTTAAAAAGATTGAACAATACGTAAACAAAGGAGTTCTCATCTCCCCTAAATTTAAAATCTTGATAAAAATCCAATTCAAACTTATCATTACCATGCTCACTCGAATAAGCAAAATCATCAATGGTTTGAAGAATAATACTTGACATCCTTATGCGTCTAAAACTCTTTTTATCAATACGTTCTTTTCTTATATTTCTGAGCATAAGATCTACAATCATATCAGAGCGTTTGCATATGTGCATACCCCTACTAATCAAGTCCGCAAAAGCTTCAATATTCTCATTAGGATGCATTTTTTTGAACTGAAACAACTCATTTTTTATTGTAGAAAAATTAAGACCAAACATGCTTAAAGAGTTTCTTATTTCTAAAGCAACACTACTTGCAAAGCCCTGCAAATAATTATTTATGCTAAGCATTTTACGATAGGTTTGTATAGCTCCAATAATTTCAAACTCTAACTTACTGAAGGTGTTTTCCTCCTCAAACAAACAGCCGTCAATGTGGTACATCTTCGTAATTGCTTCCTCAGGGAATGAAGTCGGGTATCCTGTTCTCAAAATTACCCTAATATTATCATTCTGCAGCTCTCTTCGAATGTAATGCATCATTTGTAAACCAATGTCATTTCCCTCAAGATGAACGTCTAGAATAATTAAAGCAATGTCATCATTTTCCCCTAATATTTCTTTTGAATCTGTAAATGAATACGATTCTATTGTCTTAAAATCTCTTCCAGCATAGGACATCTTACCCAACAACAAACTTGTAGCTTTTTGAACAGAGAGTCTATCATCCACAACCAGTACTTTCCACACTTTATCGTCGATAGTAACCTTAGGTTTAATGGTAATCATTTCAGGAACTTGTACCTTCATAGTAATGATATCTTAATTAATAGGTGAACTCAATAAACAGGAATCAAGAGCAGACTTGGATTTTTTAGATAGTATTTTAATCGTTGCAAAATTTTCTGCTTCTTTTAAAATACTTTTAAAAATTAGCTTTTTATCTTTTTCATAATCATTAATTGTCGTCAGTGATAGTATCAATTTAATATGGCGTATACTTGCCAATATCTTGTAGTCATTATGAGATAGTCTTGTCATTTTTGTGGTGCCTACTTTTAACTGACACCTTAAATCCGTCAAAGCATATGAAGCCCATACTTGCTGAGAAAATCGATCAATCGTGTCTACCATTTCAGAAACTCTTTCATATTCCATTGAAGTCTCTTGATCTTTTAAAATATACACATAGACATCTGCAATCTGATTGAGAATTCTTACATCAGAATGCTCTGTTTGGAATTTATTCATTCGAAAAATTTATTCTAACATTTATTAATATATTCACATATATAGCTTGTTGTAAAGTTATATAAAATGTATGATATAACAAATAAAAAAATACTAAATAATTAAATTATTGAAATAATGTGTGATACCATACACTTACACTATTATCAAAGGGATATGAAGTTAGAAATCACTCAAAAAACCTACACTGGCATCAATAACTTGAATTAATTCTGAAGTAAGCTTATTATTTTTATAAGGATGAACCGCACCAAAGGTATGTCCGGCATTTTCTATTTTTACTAGTTTAGAACCATTCACCTGACTTTGAATCTCATCAGCCTCACAAAAATCGACTGCTGTGTCTTTTGTACCGTGAATGATCAGTAGGGGGCTGTTAATGCTACTGCAATTTTCAAGAATATCTAACTTATCTATATGCTTCTCAAAATTGTCATAGAATTGATAATACAAGGGCATCATCTGTAGGGTTCTTCCATTGTAAACATATTGAACGCCCGTTTCTTTCCAATCAGTAAGTTCGGTTGGGAATCGTCTTTTAAAATCACACACCGACGCCCAGGTAATTGCTTTTTTGATTCTGTAATCCTGCGCTGTTCTGAGTAAAGTAATCCCTCCTCCTCTACTATGACCGATGACTGCTAATCTAGAAAGATCAACATCTAGTTCTGAAGACTCTAGCCAATCGATTACCAAACCCAATTCATTAAGTTCAATCTCAAAATTGTTATTCCCGAAAGCTTCCAAATCAACAAAATCGACAGGATTCTCAGTAGTAACACCATTGTGGGAAAAGTTAAACTTTAAATAGAAAAACCCATGATTAGCAAATGCATCCGCAACCATATTTGAGGCTCCCCAATCCTTAAACCCCTTATATCCATGAACATAAATAATAGGTGTCATTTTCAGTGAAGACTCAGAATATCTGTAATCAATCGATATTTTTCGATTGTTACACCCCTCGATTTCAAAATGTTTCTCAATCATACAATCTCATCAATTAAACGCGTCAAAAGAAAGTCTTTATCGGTAATCTTACCTCCCTCATCGTGTGTGCAAAAAGACAAGATCAAGCGATTGTATTCATTGTAAATTTCAGGATGATGATTTTCTCTTTCGCAAATTTCAGCAATGCAATTAATGAAATCAATGGCTTCTTTAAAGTCTTTAAACTTAAATTCTTTGACTAACTTTCCTTGTTTTTCAACCCACATACACATCCATTAGGCCTAAACGTTTGATCTTCCTTTATGAAGTTTACCCAAAGCTTCTTGATAGGCCTCTTCATAGAGAGGAAGAACTTTGGGTAAATCGTATTCTTTAGCTACTTGGTTTGCATTTGACGAAAAACTATGATACAATTCATCGTTACTTAAAAGTGATATTGCATCATTTGCCATTTTTTCTAAATCTCCTACCGCTGATGTAAAACCTGTTTTGCCGTCAATATTTACACGAGCTAAACCACCAATATTAGTTGATATTACGGGTATTGATGCGGCCATGGCCTCAAGGGCTACCAAACCAAAACTTTCTTTTTCTGAAGGCAATAAAAACAAATCGGAAATGGCTAATAAACGTGAAACATCTTTTATTTTACCTAAAAATTTAACGTCATCAGAATAACCCATTTCTCGGCACAAATATTCTGCAACTTCTCTTTGAGGACCATCTCCAACCATCAATAATTTTACGGGTAATTTTGACCTCACCTTCGCAAAAATTCGAATTACATCAGACACCCTTTTCACGGGTCTAAAATTAGAAATATGTATAATGATTTTCTCCTTACCGGAAGTGAAATGAGCATGTAAATCTTTGTCAAAAATAAAATTGTGTAGACTAAAATCAATAAAGTTTGGAATCACCTTAATCTCTTTACGAATAGCGAAAGAAGACAAAGTTTCTTCTTTCAAACTTTCTGATACAGCAGTAACAACATCGGAATGATTAATTGAAAAAGTTACCGCAGGGGTTATTGATGGGTTCTTGCCAACTAAAGTAATATCTGTTCCATGAAGGGTTGTTACCACAGGAATCTGTATCCCTTCATCTGCTAGCATCTGCTTGGCTAAATAAGCTACGTAAGCATGAGGAATGGCATAGTGAACATGAAGTAAATCCAACTTCTCAAATTTGACTACATCCAAAAGTTTACAAGCTAAACTAAGCTCGTAAGGTGGATAATCAAACAAGGGGTAATCTGCAACACGAACTTCATGAAAGACAACATTATTAACTTGTTCGTTTAATCGAACAGGCTGCCGGTATGCAATGATATGAACTTCATGTCCTTTATCTGCTAAAGCTTTACCTAATTCAGTCGCTACAATTCCGCTTCCGCCAAAAGTAGGATAACACACGATTCCTATTCTCATAATTTATTCAATTGCCTTGTAGATTACTTCTTGAATTCGAGTTCTGAAATTTTCTCTCACAAGGAGAAAGTTTTCAGCGGATGGATGAATTCTATTTGATAAAAATACGTAAATCAAATCATGTTCTGGATCTGCCCAAACTAGAGTTCCTGTAAAACCAGAATGTCCATAACTCGATGGGGAAGCTTGTTTACAAGTAGGCCCTTCGGAATCATCAATAACAGGTTTATCAAAACCAATTCCTCTACGATTGTCTTTACGATAATACTGACAAGAGGTAAACTCATTCAAAGTCTTTTCTTTTATGTACCTCTTACCTCCATAGACTCCCCCATTCAGATACATCTGCATAAGTTTTGCCATATCGTTTGCATTGGAGAAAAGCCCCGCATGGCCACCAACTCCATCCTGCATCGCAGCACCAGGATCATGCACATATCCCTTTAACAATTGATTTCTAAAATAAGTATCATTTTCTGTTGGAACAATCGTTTGTTTGTCAAACTTCTCAAGCGGGTGATAAGTGGTTAAATCGGCTCCTAAATCTTCATAAATTCGATTTTGAACTAAATCTTTTAGCGAATTCCCTTCTTGCTTCTCAATAACTTCCTTTAAGATATAATAAGCCAAGTCACTGTATTTATACCCTTTTTCTTCGCGCATTTTAGAATGAATAACCCGATCTGAAATCGTATCTAGATAAGTCTCATTCATGTATATATCTTGGGCTACTTGAATCTGAAAACCACCTTCCTTTTTGTTTGAATAAATCTGAGGGTTTAAGGTCCCATTTTCATTTAAGGTTTCTCGATAAAATGGAATCCAAGGCCACAATCGAGCTTGATGACTGAGCATTTTTCTGGTAGTTAATTTCGCTTTGGAGCAGGTGTCTTCGACACTTAAATATTTAGTAATCCTCTTATCGATATTAAAACTTCCAGCATCAACCTTTTGCATGACTATGGGCAATGTAGAGGCAATTTTTGTAATGGACGCAATATCATAAACGTCAAATTCGTCAACAGCTTTGAGACTATCATACGTATGGTAACCAAAACTTTTGTGATAAATAACTTTTCCTTCTTTGGCAACTAAAACTTGACATCCCGGAGTGGCTTTCATTGTTATGGCCTCTTTCACCAAAGTATCTATCAAACTAAGGGTATCACTATTCACACCAACTTCCTCAGGTAGCGTATACTTCAGTCGATCTATAGAATTCAACTTTAAACCAAAACCAGCCTTGTATTCATCGGTAAGACTTACGGGTAATGCCCCAGTTATAGGAACAGCCCCAAATAAACTTTGCGCAGCAATAGACTGCATTGAAATCGAATTTTGATAGGCCATCACTATCGAATTCACACTTGTCAAGTAATCGGCATTAAGTAAACTGTAGGGGTTGGCAAAAACTACCAATGATACTGAAGTCTCATCGGAAACAGTTCTAATCATTTCTTTTTCAGCTGCTGAAATTTTGTAAGATTTCCATGGAGAAGTATTGGACCTATGTATGGAAACAATTAGTTGATCAAAATCTGAAGCTTCATCTATACTTGTGTCAAAGCTATGAATATTTGCATACCTCTTCAGTTGACGAACAAAGGGTTCAGAACTCGATTCACCCAAAGTCAATACGGCTATTTTTTCATTTTTAAGATCGACAAAAGGTAGCTGAGCATCCCTGTTTTTCAAAAGTGTTAATG
Source organism: Flavobacteriales bacterium (assembly GCA_029247585.1). GTDB lineage: Bacteria > Bacteroidota > Bacteroidia > Flavobacteriales > UBA7430 > UBA7430. The sequence goes on from JAQWKY010000044.1 coordinate 27,280, forward strand.
CTGATGACTCCATACGTTGTCTTAAAAATTCAGTTTTGTCATTCTGAGCTCTATTAACAACATTTGAGCTGTCAAGAATAACTGAAGAAGTCAAGCCAAGCCATTCTTTGGCTTTTAAAATCTTATGACATGATTCGTTAATCCGACTCACAGTTAATATACTATCCTCAATCGCACGATGAATTGCCTTAAAAGCCGCCGGAACATCCTCAGGAAAAAGAAGCACATCATTCCCTGCTTGTAGCGCAGCAACTTCTAAAGATCCGCTTTCATAATAATTACTAACCCCCTTCATGTTTAGGGCATCCGTAAATACAAGACCGCTAAAATTAAGCTCTTGTTGCAACAGGGTGTCTACCACATAAGGAGACAATGTACTGGCTCTATTTGAAGTTGAATCAAGAGAAGGAATGTTCAAATGGGCTACCATTACCGATGCTACTCCTGCATCAACCAATTTTTTAAAAGGAAATAAATCAACAGAATCAATACGCGATTTAGAATGATTTATAACAGGTAGTGTTTTATGCGAATCAGAATCCGTATCGCCATGTCCAGGGAAATGTTTTGCACAGGCCAAAACGCCAGAATCTTGCATACCATGCATCAAAGCAAGCGCTTTTTGACTAACATTTACAGGATCCTCACCATAAGATCTTGCATTGATGATGGGGTTTAAAGGATTGGAATTCACATCCACAACCGGCGTAAAATTAAAGTGTATTCCCATGGTCTTACACTCCTGAGCAATGGCTCCTCCCATTTCGTAAAGTAGGCTGTCATTCTGAACAGCACCCAAGGTCATGTTCCAAGGATAGGGCTTTAGGCTGTCTATACGCATAGCTAACCCCCACTCACCGTCTATTCCATTCATCAATGGAATCTTTGATTTTGACTGAAATCGATTGACTAAAATATTGTGTTGTTGAGGTTCTGATTGAAAGTAAATAAGTCCACCCAAGCCGTACTTTTCAATTAAAGTATCTGTTCTTAAATAATCCGTTTCATCAGAATGCTTCCCATTGGCTGCCACCATAAACAACTGCCCCATCTTTTCATCGAGACTCATAGTGAGAATCAATGAGTCAGCCCAAGGACTCTCAACTCTCATGTAAGGGGGTGCAACTGGAGGTTCAGGGATCGTGGCTACCCCATCTCCCCAAAAGCCCAAAAGACTGGTAAAAACAATGAATAAGCTAATAAGTCTAATGTACATGGCAATGAATGATGATTGGTCCAATTACGGACTTTTAAACCTTTTTAAAAATACATAGAAATGTTTCAGAAATCGAGCCAAGCAAGTCTTAAATAGGAGAATCTTATCAACAATCAAAGAAAAATATGGTTAGTGTTGTGCCCCTTCAACAAGGAACGTAAAATCAAGCATCTATGGCTAAAGAGGAGAATTGCGAGATTGCTATTTTTACAGATGCACCAAAATCAAACAACTTATCCACAAGACTGTTATTTGGTCTTAGATTTTTATAATTTTCGAAATTCTTTAAGAACAATTCATGAAGCTTTGTATTGCGGAAAAGCCCAGTGTGGCAAGAGAAATAGCTCAGGTTATTGGAGCCAATGAAAAAAAGATTGGTTATTATGAGGGCAATGGCTATCAGGTAAGCTGGACTTTTGGGCATTTCTGCACACTGAAAGAACCTCATGAATACAATCCTTCTTGGAAGGCTTGGAACCTAAGTTATCTTCCTATCCTTCCACCAGCCTATGAGATTAAACTCATCAAAAACAAAGGCGTAAAAGAACAATTCAATGTGATTAAATATCTTGTTGGACAAGCTGACTCCATCATCAACTGCGGTGATGCGGGCCAAGAAGGTGAACTGATACAACGCTGGGTTTTGGAATATGCTGGAAACACAAAACCTATTGAGCGACTATGGATTTCTTCCCTCACAAATGAAGCTATCAAGACAGGCTTTGCTAAACTCAGAAAAGGAACTGACTTTGACCGCTTGTACCATGCGGGAAAAGCAAGAGCCATTGGTGATTGGGTCCTAGGGTTTAATGCGACTCGCCTTTATACGCTGCGTTATGGGAGCGGTAAACAGGTGTTATCCATTGGAAGAGTACAAACACCTACTTTGGCGATGATTGTTAATCGACAAAAAGAGATAGAAAACTTTAAACCCAGCCCTTATTGGGTGCTGGAAACAAAATACAAAGAGACTCTTTTTAGTGCTGAATCAGGTAAGTTTCTGAATCAAAAAAAAGCGGAAGAGCAGTTAACACTCATTAAACAAGCTGAATTTGAAATCATTTCCAACGAAACTAAAGAAGGTAAAGAAAGTCCGCTTCGACTTTTTGACCTTACCTCTCTTCAGGTTTCTTGTAACAATCGATTTGCTTTATCAGCAGAAGAGACCCTAAAAACGATACAAAGTCTTTACGAGAAAAAACTCTGCTCCTACCCTCGTGTAGATACGACCTTTCTCCCAATGGATGTTTATCCGAAAATCGAAGGAATCCTAAAAGGCTTAAAAGTTTATCAAACAATCACTACGCCCTTGTTAGGAAGGCCCATACGCAAATCAAAAAAAGTATTTAACGACAAGAAAGTCACCGATCATCATGCCATTATTCCTACGGGGCAAAATCCAAATTCAGGCTTAACTTACAACGAAAAAAAGGTCTACGACCTGATCACTAAAAGATTTATTGCTGCTTTTTATCCCGACTGTACCATCTCCAACACCACAGTGAAAGGGAAAGCAAATACCGTTTTGTTCCGAACTAGCGGAAAACAAATTTTGGATTTGGGCTGGCGAGTTGTTTATGGAAAAGATAGCGGTGAAGATTCTAATGACACTATTATGCCTGACTTTGTTGTGGGTGAAAAAGGTACACACAAAGCAACTTTGAATGAAAAAAGCACCAAAGCACCTTCTTGGCTTACGGAAGCCTCGCTCCTAAGAGCTATGGAGACAGCAGGTAAACAAGTTGATGACGAAGAAATGCGTGATCTTATGAAGGAAAATGGCATTGGAAGGCCTTCTACACGCGCAGCAGTCATCGAAACACTGTTTCGAAGAAAATACATCGTAAAACAAAAAAAGAAATTAGTTGCAACACCTATGGGAGTTCAGTTGATAGACACCATACAAAACGAACTCCTTAAATCTCCAAAACTTACGGGGCAGTGGGAAAAAAAGCTAAGAGATATCGAACAAGGCTCCTATGATGCGAAAGTTTTCCTTAAAGAAATGGAAGGACTCGTTAGTACTGTGGTTCATGATGTGAAAAATCGCTCAGCTGTAAATCGATTCCGTGAAGCAGATCAAAAATTGCGAAAAAAAATAGAATCTCCCACGTGCCCAAAATGTAAATCGGGCACCCTACTGAAAGGGAGAAAAGCTTACGGTTGTAGTGAATACAAAAGGGGCTGTGATTTCACCGTTTCTTTTTCTCAGTTCAACAAGAAACTTACCGAAAAACAACTATTTCAACTTGTAAAATCCGGGAAAACAGGATGGATTAAAGGTTTTGAAAAAGACCAATCAAACGTTGAAGGAAAACTAAGCCTTACTGAATCGCTCACGGTTGAATTAGAAATAAAAGAAAAAGAGATTTTAAAATGCCCTCGTTGTCAAGAAGGCGAAATTATTTTGGGTCGAAATGCCTACGGCTGTAATCGATTTAACTCAGGATGTAAAACCACCATTCCTTTTGAAGTTTTTGGCAAAAAGCTCACAAAAACACAAACCATTCAGCTGATTAAAAAAGGTGAAACTCCAGCAATCAAAGGTTTTATTATAGATGGACTTAATAAATCTGGAAAACTCAAATTCAACGCTGACTTTCAAATTAACTTCGAAGAACAGAAATAAAAAAGCCTCCTTAATGGGAGGCTTTTTCAATAGTATTAATCAAATTTTTAATCATCTCTGCCAAAATGTAATACCAAGCCCATGTGCATACCAAAGTTTTTAAGATCGAACACCTCAAGAAGCATGTTTTCGAGAATCATATGGAATTGAAAAGGCCCAGGACTCCATACAAATCCACCCCCCACATTACTTATACCACTGAAGTTTTTATAGGAAGTTAATAATTGAAAAGAGTCACCCAATTGCAACTGATACCCTGCCATAAAACTATTCACACTGACATTTGGATGCTTTTTTGAGTGAAACAAAAAAGAAAAACTATGCCTGTCTGTCAATTTGTATTTTGCACCTACAAATAGATTTGACTTTAACTTGGTCGAGTAAGATTCACTGACCTCATTTATTTCCATAGTTGCCGTCAAAGAATCAACAATTTCATCAATTTGATCCTCAAAGTCTAGATCGTCATCAGCACTAGACTGCACTATGCCTTTAAATTCATATTCTTTTTCTCCTTCAGTAGTATAGAATTCATTATTTTCTTCGGCCCAGTTGATGCTCCCGATATCGTTTAAGGCAAGGCTTAACTCAAGATCATCAGTGGCTTGATAAATGGCCCCCAAATCGACAGCGAATCCACTGTTCTTAGTCGGCTTTAAGTTTTCTCCTCCCCCTGAAGTTTTCACCATAACGTCTGAATACAAAGTCGTTTGGTAAAAGTCAGGACTTGTCTGGAATGCAACATTAATTTTTTCTGTGTGTAAGTTTGCTAGCCCTGTCAAGAACTTAAAACGAACGCCTATGTTTAACTGATCATTGAAGTCAACTGCGGTACCCAAATAAAAACTATTGTATACGGTTGCATCAAAATACTCTTCATTAAAGCTAATTTTTTGACCTAAAACATGAGCATTCCCACGCGTCAAGTAATCAAATACATCACCCGAAAAATTGACATTAACATCACTCACGAACTCATCTCCAAAGTACACGAATATGTTCTTGTCGTTTCCTAATTTGAAACCTACATGTAATAAACTGACCCGATTATCAACATAAAAAGCATCCTTACCTCCGAAATTTGAAATTATAGAAGGGATGTTGATGGCTAAAGAATCGTCCTGTCTCTTGTCAAGGGCCTCACTCAGACTGAAAGGCCACTGTGTATGAGTTGATATATTCGTTAGGGTCGGAATACCAAAGACAAAATTGGAAGTTGGCATTGTCGCAGCGTTAGTACTCGACTGTAAAATATAAGCTTGTGAATGATAACCTGTATGTATGTTCTGAGCAACTATACTTGTACAAATAAATGTTGCTAATAGGAATATATACTTCTTCATTGCTCTTCTATTTTTGATTTAATCCTAAGTCCTGCTTCAATTTCAATTGTGTAGTCGGTGTACAATCGCACGGCCTGGTTCTCGAAATTGTAAGAAGCTACCTTCATGTCCAAAAGTATTTGATTGGCATTAAAAAGGGCATCTATCTGATCGGAATCCAAATCGACTTCTAGAGAATAAACTTTAGGAGCTACGGTTTTTCCATTTTCATCAACCTCTGCTGCTTGAAGCAAGCCAAACTGCAAAGTATCTAAGGTAGTTCCACTCAAAGAATCCGAAAATAGAATCATCAAATTTAGATCTAATGGAAATTCATTCTCAACGTTTAGTTTACAAGAAATAGCCTCGATATCCTCAGAAGTGAAATCGTCTGAATCTGATAGATCAATAGCCATAGTATCCGTTGTTACAGCTTCACTGATTCTTAAATAAAGAGGTAAGTCCATTTCAAAACCAAAGCTTATACCCGTACCCGGACTGATCGAGTTAGGCCCTGTATTACCATCAGGGTTTGAGGTAACAGAACCGCTGTACGAAATTATCTCGGGTGCCAAGGCTATCAATTCAGAAAGGTTATTTGTCTCATTAAAAACAACTCTTGTAGAAACAGCCTCGTCGTAAGCTGAAACAACTTCAAAAAGAGCATCGGTAATACTTTCACTTTTAGCACCGTTCGTTCCTTTTAAATCTAAATCAATCTCAAACGGAATCCCAACGGTATTGTCTATGGTAAATATCAAGTTTGGGGTTTCCAATTTAATACCAGATGTAATGTCTTCTAAAAGACTCACATCCACATCCAATTCACCGGGTTCAATGGTTTCGATAATCTGACCAAAATAGCCCTCTATAAGACTAAATTCTAAATCGACTACTCCAATGCTTAGATTTACGAAATCATTTTCATTAAAGCTTGCATAACCATTTGTTGGGGTGATTTTGGATGCATAATTAATCTCCAATTGATTTTCTGTATCCTCAAAATTAAATTGATAACCATCTAAATTTATGGATATCGTTTCTTCGTTACCAGAAGTGTTACCAATCATCAACACTTCCTTAAAGGAATCCCCATTAGGATCTTTTAATTGAGGAATCTCTAAATCCAATTCCAAAGTTGTATTCACGCTGGACTCGTAACTATATTCTAGAGCACCACCGGATAGATTTATAAAATCAATCGATACATCATCATCAAATTCTAAATCAAATGCAAAGGTCTCTGAGGGTCCTGTTTGGTCTGGAAACTTAACTTGTCCTTGAGTAATGGTTATATTTGATCCACTTATGTTCAGGAGTATATTGTCTGTCTCTTTCAGATCTATATATGTTGAAGGATCTAGTACATTCGGACCACTACCTGTAATCTCAACGGCTACTACCTCAAAGGAAATGTCTTTGTACATCTGCTTGTTCACCAAAGACAAGGCCTGGGTCTGACTTGTTCCCTGGGTAATGTTTGAAAATTCAAAAGCACCGATTAAAGATTTGTTGTTTGAGTCGTTATTCTTTAACTGAAGTTCTAAATAATCAATATCTAATCCGGTATTGTTTTCTACTTCCAAAGAGAGACTTCCTTCCGACATAGTAACATTTAAAAACTCATCGGAAGAACTTTGATCATAAGACCCTCCCGATTGTCTAGGAATATCTGGAAAGGGAACTTTACCTTCAGGAGCAGTTTCGGCAAGATTAAATGCATCTTCAATTTGTGTAGAAATAGCGTCATCCTCAAGGTTTTGACCTAACTCACTGAGCTTGATTGTTTGTGTTTGAGAAAAATCAGCAAGATTTATGGAGCCAACGGTAAAATTTTCTTGAGTTGGTGCTTGATTTTCAATTTGCAACAAACTATCACTTTCAACTTTAGCAATGTTTTCACTTTTGAACGATATGCGAATGGAGCTGTCTGACTCAATGTAAATATTTTCATCGTCGGGCAACAAATCTCCCAAAGTTGTGGTCGACTGAACTAAAGGAATAGCAATGTCTGGACTTACACTCACCGTACTACTGATCTTGGACAGGTCCTCTTCCATACAAGACATTAAAGATAGCATGGAGAATAAAAGCACTCCATTTCTAATGTTTAGCATAATTTTTATTTTTTGTAATGATGACTAATATAGTTATTATCAATATAATGTACACACTTTAAAGCTTTACTTCATCGTTAATCTGGCCAAATAATGAAAATGATCGTCCTCGTAAATCAATTCAACTTGCCAACCGCACGACTTTGCAACTTTTTCTAAACGTTCAAAATCAACAAACAACCAAGGAAAAAAATCTGCCTTACAATCCTTGTAACTCAGTGAATACTCTAAATTTCCGTAATAATCGTTATTTAGATTTACCCAAAAGCCTCCTTCATCATCTTCATACATGTATTTTAAATCCGAAGAATCGAGTATAATTTGACCTCCAGTATTGAGGAACTTCTTGATGTATTGCAAGAAAAAATTTAAGCCCTCTAAGTTTTTCACCAATCCAATCCCATTCATCATGAAGAGTATGGTATTAAATTGTTGAGGATTATAACTCCATATATCATTACAAACCACCTTATTTAGACCTCTAGATTTCATCACCTCACAAGAGAGCTCTGATATATCCAATGCGGTTACGTCAAAACCCATGTCTTGAAGATGCAAACTATGTGAACCAGCTCCGGCCCCAACGTCAAGAACTTTTCCTTGAACGAGTTCTAATGCTTTTTTTTCCAGTAGGGGCATTAGATCATGATTCCTGAATAAATAGGAAACTGATAGTTCCTCTCCGGCAGTAATGTTTGTATCTACTTTAACTGAAGTTTCATCTCCGTGATGAAAGTAGTTGTATATGGCCTGACCCATCGGATCTTGTTCTCTCTTTATCATAGTATTGTTTGTAAGCTGTAAAAATAGAAAATGATTGGCATTAAGATTTCATCAATGCAGCTGAAAGCATTCAAATTCGTATTTTTAGAAAAAATTCCTTTTGAAAGAAGAAATAGACAAACTTAAGCTGAAAGCTAGACAGGAGCAAAAAGAGAACAAAAAGCTTTTTGCTCGACTGAAAAAAATGAAAGGCGCCCCCCTAGACCATAGATTTCATTTACTGCATGAGGAAGTTTTTGAGACGGTTGATTGCTTGGAATGTGCCAATTGCTGTAAAACAACAAGTCCTATTTTTACCACAAAAGACGTGGATCGCATTGCAAAACATCTGCAAATGAAATCTGCTGCTTTTCAACAAAAGTACCTTGTTCGAGATGATGAGTATGATTTAGTACTAAGGGGTAGCCCTTGCGCATTTTTAGCTGAAGACAATACCTGTAAAATTTATGAGGTTCGACCCCGTGCATGTGCAGAATACCCACATACAAACCGAAAAAAAATGCATCAAATACTGCCGCTCACCCTTAAAAATGTTGAGGTTTGCCCAGCCGTATCAAGGATTGTAGACAAAATGAAACCAGAGTAATGTCTCATTTAACAGCTCTACTCATTTCTCTTTTACCGGGAGGACCAGGTATACTTTGCAAGTTAAACCCAACAGACTTTAGAGCTCTTTTAACCGTTCCCTTAGCACAGTAGGTCACCAATACGCCCCCAGGCTTTAAAGAATTGTACATAGAAGCAAATATTTCTTCTGTCCACAACTCAGGCTGAGTTCCTGGTGAAAAAGCATCAAAATAGATTAGATCAAATTCATTTTCAAAACGCACTTCTTGAAGCTTTGCCTCAAACTTCCTCAAGCTAAAAAATGGACTAATCTCCGTATAAAGCTCCCATGCGCAGGTATGCATTTTTTCAAAAATGCTAGATAAAGACTCCATTTGCATCAAATGATTGTAATTCAGAAGCCTAACTACCTCCCAATCTAAAGGGTAAGCCTCAAGTGATGTGTATTGAATTTGCTTTTTTTGTGCTGCAGCTTTCTTAAATGTAAGTAAAGCATTTAAACCGGTACCAAAACCTACTTCAAGAATAGAAAGTTGACTTAAATCGGATCTGTATTGCAATCCTTCTGAAATAAAAACATGTAAGGATTCTTGTAAGGCACCATGCGTAGAATGGTAGGTTTCATTCAATTCTGGCACGAAAATAGTACTTGATCCATCTGAAGTCTTTACCGGGTGTTTTTCCAAAACCAATGTGTATTGTTTTTCACAAATATACCGGCAAAAATTGTATATTGGCAAACCTTATTTGATTTGATTTAATTCAAGCAATGAAAAAAAACTTTTTCCCTAAGAAATCTCTTGATTTCCTTGAGAATTATCTCAACAACCCTTCCCCTACTGGATTTGAAAGTGAAGGGCAAAAACTTTGGTTGAATTACCTCAAGCCCTACATCGATGACCATATGGTAGACACCTACGGTACTGTGGTAGGTGTGATTAATCCCAAAGCCAAATACAAAGTGGTTATCGAAGCACATGCCGACGAAATTTCTTGGTTTGTTCACTACATTACAAATGAAGGCTTTATATACCTTCGCAGAAACGGTGGGTCTGATCATCAAATAGCCCCTTCAAAGCGCGTAAACATTCACACAGACAAAGGAATCGTTAAGGCTGTATTTGGATGGCCTGCAATTCACACACGCACAGCAAAAGATGAAAAAACGCCTAAACTGGATAATATTTTTTTAGACTGTGGTGCAAACAACAAAGAAGAAGTTGAAGAAATGGGTATTCATGTAGGGTGCGTGGTTACCTATGAAGATAAATTCATGACACTCAACGATCGATACTTTGTGGGGAGAGCTTTAGACAATCGAATAGGTGGTTTTGTTATTGCTGAAGTCGCTCGTTTACTACACAAAAACAAAAAGAAGCTCCCTTTCGGATTGTACATCACCAATTCAGTTCAAGAAGAGGTAGGTCTTCACGGGGCAAAAATGATTGTTGAAACCATTCGTCCCGATGTTGCCATTGTTACCGATGTATGTCATGATACCAATACACCCATGATTGATAAAATCAAACAAGGTGACTTAAAATGTGGAGATGGACCCGTACTCAGTTACGGACCCGCTGTACAAAACAATCTTTTAAAACTTATCATTGAAAGTGCCAATAAGAACAAAATTCCGTTCCAAAGATTAGCTGCATCTAGAGCTACAGGTACAGACACAGATGCCTTTGCATTTGCTACAGGTGGTGTTGCCTCTGCACTTATCTCGCTTCCATTAAGATATATGCATACAACCGTAGAAACAGCGCATATTGATGATGTTCAAAACGTTATTGAACTGATTTACCACAGTGTGTTAAAAATCAAAAACCAACAAGATTTCAGATATATCAAGTAATTATGAAAGTTGAAAAAGTAAAACAAAGTAGATGGAATAAAGACAGTTGGAGAAATACAGAATTTGGATCCGTATTTTCTGACCATATGTTTGTTGTTAAATACAAAGATGGTCAGTGGCAAAAAGGCGAAATAAAACCCTACGGAACCATAAACATTCTTCCTTCCCTTCATTCTCTTCACTACGGACAATCCATTTTTGAAGGCATGAAAGCTTATAAGGGACCCAAAGATGAAACCTTTCTTTTTCGACCTGATCAGAATGCAAAACGATTCAACAAATCAGCGGCCAGAATGTGTATGCCCGAAATTCCTGAAGATTTATTTCTAGAAGGACTTTATGAGCTCTTAAAATTGGATGAAAAATGGATTCCAAAAGAAGCATCATCAGCTTTGTACATTCGTCCATTTATGTTCGCATCTTCAAATTTTATTAAAGCGAACCCGTCTGACGAGTATACCTTTATCATTATCACCTGTCCAGTACAAGCCTACTACAAAGGTGAGGTACACGTAAAAGTAGAATCTAACTTCACTCGAGCTGCTGCAGGTGGTACGGGGGCTGCAAAAGCAGCAGGGAATTATGGCGCTTCTTTTTACCCCGCAAAAAAGGCGCAAGAAAATGGCTTCCAACAATTGATTTGGACAGATGGCAATCACCATCAATTCATCGAAGAATCAGGAACGATGAATATCTTTTTTAGAAGAAAAAACGAATTGGTTACACCACCACTAAGCGACTCTATTCTCCCAGGTATTACTAGAGACAGCCTTATTAAATTGGCAGAACACCACGGAATACCTTGCGTTCAAGAAAAGATTGGATTAGAGAGCCTCGTTCTTGCGCACAAATCCGGAAACATTACTGAAGCATTTGGAGCCGGTACAGCCGCTACAGTTGCGAGTATAAACTCTATCACTTACAAAGAAGAAAAACTTTCTTTTGAGGTAAATGATGATGGATTTGCCAACAAGCTAAAAACCGAATTACAAGACATACAATACGGTCGAACAGAAGACCCTTTTGGATGGCGAATTACTGTATAAAAAAACTCCCTACATGATGTAGGGAGTTTTTTTTTACAATACGATTATTCTACATTCCCGAATGATCTCCCATATGGTCACCCATATTACCATCCATGTGATCTCCCATTCCGGAATCTGTTTCGGAATGATTATCATGACCTTCCATGGTACCTTCCATAATATGAACTGATTCTTTTTCTTCTTCAGAATTACCTGCAGTATCTTTAGCTTCTACAAGAATGTAATAATTACACATATCCGTTACAGATAAAGCCGTATCAAGATGAGCTACAAAAAAGGTGTCAATCATCAAGTGGGACTTATGGATGTGACTCCATTCCATTGAAATAACATCGGCATTTTCATCGTTTGTAATTTGAATAGCAACCGATTGCAGCTCTTCATCATCCTCTATGTGCAACTTTAAGGGAACCGTATCTGCTATACCATACAAATCCATAGACGGTTCATTGAAGGCTATCTCAGGAGCTTTATCATCTTTAGAACATGATGAAAATACAAGTAAAATTGAGGCGAAAATTAATGTTGTTTGTTTAATGAAATTCATGGGTATTGTTTTTTTGGGCATAGAAATGCCACTTTTAAATCCTTTTTCTAATGTTAAAAATGAGTGAAATCAGAGATTTCAGGTGTTTGAAACAAAAGTTGGAGGATGAAAAACATCATGAATCCATTCTGAAACGTACAAATTCGACAAATTTGAAAATGACTCTGTAGTATGATAAGACTGAGATTTCACACAAAACGAACGTTTATTGAGAAGTTCCGGGAACTTTTCCAACTCAACAGTCATCTCGTGATTCTCTTTTTCGGCAGCTTCAGAGAGTTGGTTATTTAAGTAACACATCCCCTGACATTCTTGATTGATAGGAGTGTCATTTTCACAAAGGTTTTGAGCTATATAATCTTGATTGGCAAAATAATAAACCAATGGAGACAAAGCACTTAAAACAGCGCTTACATACGCAAATAACAAAGCAAAACTTAAAACCCTTCGCACTCTTTATGGCTTTATGATAAAGTTTTGCAAAATTAATCTTTTTAAAACAGAATTACTTGGAAAGAATCGATTTTATATCGGGTTTAAAATAATTATCGCCCTTTAAAATCTTACCATCTTCACGAAAAATAGGCTTACCTGCAGCATCAAGTTTAGACATATTGGATCTCTGAATTTCCTCAAAAACTTCTTCTATCTTGTGCTGGAGACCATGCTTTAAGATGGTACCGCATAAAATGTATAATTGATCTCCAAGTGCATCAGCTATTTCAATCAAATCACCCTCTTTACAGGCATCCAAATATTCTTCATTTTCCTCATTCATAAGTCGGTAACGAAGATTATAAACATCCTCTCCAACTACTGCCTTTGGTGCTTCTTCATTCCCTATTTGAAAAAGGTCATGAAACTTGGATACACATTCTATTTGCTTTTTCATTTGGTGGTATGTTTTTCTAGAATATTTGCTTAATTTACACCCCAAAGAAACAAAATACCTATTGCATGAAAAAGATGATTTTATCAACAGTTGTTAGCATACTATGTCTTACGAATCTTCAGGCGCAAGAAAAGCACCCCGTATCGATTGAAAAAAGTAGTGTCGAGTGGATTGGCGAAAAAGTTACAGGAACTCACTCAGGATTTATAAGCTTGAAGAATGCCTACCTTTTGTTTGAAGACAATAAATTAGTTGGCGGTGAATTCGACATTGATATGAACAGCATCACATGTACTGATATTGAGAATGAAGAATATGCAGCTAAACTAGTGAATCATTTGAAAAATGACGATTTCTTTGCCTCGGATAAATACCCAACATCAAATTTCAAAATCACAAAAGTTATCTTTGATGGTACCTCATATATGATTACAGGAGACATAACGATTAGAGACATCACTGAAGAAATTACGTTTCCAGCAAGGTTTCACAGCCATGGCAGAATTTTTCATGCCAATGCAAGTTTAATAATAGATCGTACAAAACACGATGTAAAATACGGTTCTGGCTCATTTTTTGATGACTTAGGAGACAAAATGATATACAATGAATTCACTTTAAAAGTTCAATTGGAATCCTACAAATAATAAACAACTCCTTCCCCTTTTTCGATTCTTGTTATTAGGCCTCAAAAAATGAGACTTAATTATTTTGGTGCTGTATCTGTGGATACTGTACTATTAATGCATACATGATTCAATATTTTCAATTAAAAAACTAAAACTACAATTTGAAAGCAGTAATTTCGCAATTTAAAACTAATGTAATATGTCACACAATCCCGCTGATCGAGTACAAGATTTACAAAATTTTGGAGAATACGGAGGTGTCAATCCATCCATAGCTGACTCTTCAACCTTTACCTACTTAAAAGCCTCAACCATGCAAGCCGTATTTGAGGGAGAACAAGAAGGCTGTCATTTATATTCTCGTCATACAAACCCGAGCACAAATTATTTATGTGAAGCACTTGCGGGAATGGAAAATACCGAAGCTGCTTATGTTACTGCTTCGGGCATGGGTGCTATTACATCATGTACACTACAAATATGTAAAACTGGTGACGAAATTATCGCTAGTAGAACTATTTATGGGGGTACTTATGCATTCTTTAAAAACTTTTTACCCAAGCTGGGAATTAAGGTACACTTCATTGACATCAGTAAAACAGAACAAATAAAGGCACTCATCAACCAAAACACAAAAATGGTCTATTGCGAGACCATGAGTAACCCTTTATTAGATATTGCAGACTTACCTTCGATTTCAAAAATCACAAAAAAAGCGAACATTAAGCTTGTTGTTGACAACACCTTTACTCCTATGATTTTCTCTCCTATCGAGTTAGGAGCTGACATCGTACTGCATTCACTCACCAAATTCATCAACGGAGCCTCAGATGCTGTTGGGGGCGTTGTGTGTGCCGAAGAAGAATTCATAACCGAAATGATGGATGTTAACACTGGCGCAGGCATGTTGTTAGGACCCGTTATGGATGCTATTAGGGCAGCTAACATCCTGAAAAATATAAAAACACTTCATATTCGGATGAAACAACACAGCTATAACGCTCAATACATTTCTGAAAAATTTGAAGATGAAGGGATTAAAGTCTTTTATCCCGGAGTGAAATCACACCCTCACCATCAGTTAATGTCACAAACCTATAATGAAGAATTTGGTTTTGGAGGCATGCTTGTATTAGATGTGAAAACAAAAGAAAATGCTTATGCATTTATGGAAGCTATGCAAAATGACAATATTGGGTATTTAGCCGTTAGTCTAGGCTTTTACAAAACTTTATTCTCTGCTCCTGGGTCAAGTACATCCTCCGAAATTCCTCCAGAAGAACAAGACCAAATGGGCTTATCTGAAGGTATGGTGCGTATCTCTATAGGTCTAGACAACGATATCAAAAGAACTTTTGAAAAAATGAAAAAATGCATGAAGTCCGTGGGCATCATCTAACTATTTTTTCAGACATTATCTCCATCGATAGCTCTGCAGTGATATTCCTTTAAATCATGAATAGGAGACTGAACAATTGCAGTCATTGACAAATTGTTCTGTGAGCATAACTCGGCCAATACATCCTGAAAATAAAATGCTACTGATCCTACAAAAGCAATTGGAAAGTCTTTACACATTGGATGGGAAAGTATGTGCGTATTCAAATAATTCTGAAATTCACATTTTACCATTTCAACTATGTAAGGGTGTGATTTATGAGCCACTAAAAAAGGCACATAGGATGCCAAAAATCGGTTCGGATTTTCTTCCTTATAAACCGACTTTAATGCCAATTCTTTAGATATGGAATGTTTTTTTGAAAATTCAGAATACAAGTCAGGTGGAAAGTTTTTGTATAAGTAGGCTCTCAAGAGTAACTTCCCTAACGATGCTCCGCTCCCCTCATCTCCAAGAATATAACCCAAAGAGGGGGTAAACTGCTCTAAAACATCACCATCGTAAAAAGCAGTATTGGAACCTGTTCCTAAAATAGAAACAAAAAGTGGTTGATTATGATAAACAGCCCTAGCAGCAGCAAGCAAATCGCTTTCTACCTCAACAGTACCATTCACAAACACATCCTCCAATGCGTCCTTTAAAACACCCTTAGATTCTGTATGAGAACATCCAGGAGTGTAGAAATAAACGTAGTCTATAGATTTGAAAAAAACCTTCAAATCGACGTATGACTCTAATCGACGAATCATCTCTTCTTCAGCCATGAAGAGCGGGTTCCAACCTTTACTTTGAAAATACAGTTTTGAAACTCCATTTTCTAACAAAAGCCAATCCGCTTTTGAAGAACCACTCTCAACAATAAGTACCTTACTCATTCAGTAAAAATGATTTTTTGAAATAAAAAGGAAGATAAATAATTAGAGTATGCAGTAAGGTTGCCAACTGCAGACCTAGTATATAATAGGGCCAAGGCCCAATTAATAGAGGATTATTAACATTGGGTTTTTCTGCCAAATACATATAGTTAGCGCCTAAAACGAAATCTAAAACAGCAACGATGAGCACCAAAATTTGAAAATATAAAAACGATTTTATCCAAGAAAATCTTCTGGGACGCATACCTAAAACCCAAACACAATACAAAGGAATAGCTACCAAACCACCATGAACTAAGAAATAGTCAAACATTAAATACAAACTTTTCCCATGGGTTAACTCAGGGGTAAGCAAGGAATGAAATCCTCCCACCATTCCAATAAACAATAACATTTCAAACCCAAGTTGATTACGGGTGATGATTACAAAAAGTGCATTGAACCACATTAACCGACACAAGTGGAAAGGCAATGCATCTTGTACGGTCCATAAATCGTGATATATGTAATACGATTGAATTCCAATATACTCTAAAACCATGACAACAATAAATCCCTTGATCATTTTTTTTTGATTCAAAAGATTTAGTTTCCGTCCAATATAAATGAGCGAAATAATAAAGCATAAAGTCCCTATATTCCACAAAAGCCATTCTTCAGAAAAAGGAGGAAGAACATAATGATTCATTTCTGGTTTATTTTGATTTAAATATATAAAATAATCTTTTGTTACATTTGGCTTTAAACAATTCGACAATGAAAGTACAAATATGAAAAACCCGCTTCTAAAAGCCTTGAGGTATCCACTTGTCTTTGTACTTATCCTGTTAGGTATTCATTCATTCGGAGTCATATACAATATTAGACTAAACCATTTGGGTGTCTACCCGAGAGAGGCAGAAGGTCTATTTGGTATTATTAGTTCTGTTTTTGTGCACGGAAGCTGGGAACATCTATTTAACAATTCCATCCCGCTTTTAGTTTTGGGTACAGCACTCTTCTATTTTTATCAAAGCTTAGCACCTAAGATTACATTGTACTCCATATTATACACAGGGATTTTGCTGTGGCTAGGAGGTAGACCTTCTTTCCACATAGGTGCTAGTGGATTGGTATATGCATTGGCTTCTTTTTTATTTTTTAGCGGTTTTATTCGAAAACATAAAAGCTTAATGGCATTATCTATGTGTGTCGTATTTCTCTACGGAGGGCTGGTTTGGGGAATCTTCCCAAATCAGGAAAGAATCTCTTGGGAGGGACATTTATTCGGGGCTATTAACGGCTTGTTTTGGGCCATGTTTTACCGAGAGGAAGGCCCACAACGAAAAAAATACTCCTGGGAATTAGAGGAAGAGCTATTGCAAAGCCTAGAGGGTCTTGAGGTAATTTACGAAGAAATTAATGGAAATGAGCCCGAAGACGAACAGCGAAGCATACGATACGAGTATAAAAAAAGAAAAGCTCCGTCATAAGCCGGATTCTGTCATCCTCAAAGAGGACCTCTGTCATTTATCTACGATACTTATCACTAAGTATCTTTAGCAGTCTACCCTCCAAGATCAAGCGAGCACTTTTATCCCCGAGAGGAACCCTGGTATACATGACCTTTCACCTCATAAGGTTTACACAGCTACTCTAATCACTTAAAGTACTGGTGAGCTCTTACCTCACCTTTTCACCCTTACCCGAAGGCGGTTGTTTTCTGCTGCACTGGCTGTCATCCGAAGACGCCTAGTCGTTAACTAGTATGATGCTCTATGGTGTCCGGACTTTCCTCTTCCTAGGAAGCGACAGAGTCGGGAGCTTTTCCGAAACAAAACTACAAAGGAAAATCGATAATTTATCACTCTGATTGAAATTTGAGTCCTCATCTAAGGAAATAAATGAATTTCCAAAGGGATAAGATAGCTAAAATTGAGGGCTAAATTATAGGAAGCCATGCTGCAAACTTACAATCTGTAAGGTCCTAATTATATATTTCAGATTAAGAAATCCTTATTTCACTGGCTCCCATTCCATAAAGTTTTGGGTCAGCCGGGCTCACTGTAATATTAGGGAATTGCAATAGGTATTTGTCAATCTGCTCCTTCAATGTACCTTTTCCAACTCCATGTATTACCACCAGAAACTCTTCATGATTCTCTAAAGCTTGGAAAAGGCGTTTTCTAAAACAGGACAATTGCGTGCTTACGATTTCATAATTTGACATCCCCTGCCAAGCGTCAATCAAATTCTCAATATGAAGATCTATTTCGTGATGACTGAAAAACTTTTCAGAAGGCTGGTTGGATTTGGACTTTTGCTTTATTTGTTTGTCCACATCTTTCTTTATTTTACTTTTCAAAGCCTTCTCATCAACTTCAAAATCTTCTACCCATACCTTTTCTATTTCTAGTCGATGAGCAGGAATGCTAAATCCATCATCGATCTCAACTTCATAATTATTAGCATCAATAATTGCTACAATATTCCCTCTGGTATTGTCACTCATAAAATTTACCCGATCTCCAACCGACAATTTCGTATAAGCATCTGGATTTTTTTCGAGATTTGGCAAATCATCTATTCTACGATCTTCCTTTTTAATAGGAAACTTATGTTTTCCGTCTACTTTGGGGATATAAGAAATACGAATTAATTCTTGAGCCGAAACATCCATTTCAATCCCATCGCATTCAACCAACACGTGAGAATCATTGATGTAATCAACAACAACCCCTTTTAAAGGTTCGTTTAAAAATGCAATCTGATCTCCTTTTTTGAATACCATCAGCGCATGACTCCTTGAGCGGAAAGTGCATTTTGAAAGCGTTTTGCATTTCTTTTATGCTCTGCCCACGATTTAGTAAAATTGTGATATCCAGAAAAGTCAGGTTTGGCACACATGTATATGTAATCATGCGTCTTAGAGTTTAAAACGGATAATAAAGAAGCCATTTCTGGAATACAAATAGGGTTTGGCGGCAAGCCTTTATATCGATAGGTATTGTACGGAGAATCAATTTTCAAATCTTTATTAAGAACCCGTTTAACAGAAATCTCAAAGCCATCTCTTTCCTTAAGTGCGTATATAACCGTAGGGTCTGACTGAAGTTTCATCCCCTTTCTTAGCCTATTAAGATACAGGCCCGCAACAAGAGGTTGCTCATCTACTTTAGAAGTTTCTTTTTGAACTATTGAGGCTAGCACAGACACCTCATGGGCGTGTAAGCCTAAACTTTTTGCTTTGTATAATCTTTCATCAGTCCAAAATCGATTGTACTCCTTTTGCATACGCTCTAAAAACTCTATGGGAGTGATTGTCCAATATACCTCATAGGTATTTGGAATAAAAAGTTTCCTCATTGATGCCTCATCGAAATCGTAGGTAGAATAGAACAACTCATTCGTAAACGCATTGACTAAGTCTAGTGAATCTGCTTCAATTTGTTTGGATAACTTCCCTGCCAAATCCTGAATAGTGGCTGTATTGTTGAAAATGACATTCAGAGGACTTTGAGCACCCAACCTCAATACATTCACCATTGAATTTGCATCCATTTGCTTATCAATTAAATAGCGCCCTGGATAAACTGTAGTGTAATTTTTCTTCAGACAAAGCACATCAAATAAGAATTCATTTCTCAGCAATTCATTGGATCTAAGGCTGTCCTTTAATGCTTTAAAGTTCGACCCTGTCGGCAGGAGCAAAAGTCGATCTGTTGGGGTAAGTGGTGAAAAAAATTGATTCCCTACATAAACAGTTGGTAGGACTATAAAAAAAGACAAAACAAATATTGTTCTCATCCATGTGTTTTTCATCTCAATAAATTTAGGATGTAATTAGGAATTAATGCATTGCATCTCGATAACATCTGTAAAAGAACCGTTTCTAAAAAACCAATCCTTTCTTATTCCAACTCGTTTAAAGCCGGACTTTTCGAACAATTTTACACTCAAAAGATTATCAACCATTATGCTACAATGCAACTGGTGCATTCCTATGTGATTGAAAGCGTAATCTTTCATTAAGGTAATGGCTTCTGTGGCATAGCCCTTGGATCTTGATTCTTGATCAATAACAATTCCAATTCCAGCTCTTCGTGCTACGGCATCATAATCAAATAGATCAACACAACCTACAACATTATTTTCCTCATCCATCAAAATAAATCTGAATTGCCCAGCTTCTTGAATATCGAGATGGGCTTGAGAAATATATTGTTCTAAAATATATTTCGACAATGGGACTTTGGATAAGCTTACCCGATTCAAGTCTAGGTCATTTTCCCAAAGATAGATTTGTGCTAGATCATCTGGCTCTAAAGCTCTATATTTCAATCTATAATTAGACATCTACTTCACCTCGAAAAACAAATTCAGCAGGACCTTTAAGATGGATGTCATGGTATGCAGTATTGTTCTTTTTAAACTTCACTTCTAACTGCCCCCCTAAAACGTTAACCTTGACGGACTCGGAAGCAATGAGCCCAGCCTCAAATGCTGCAATTGCAGATGCGGTTGCCCCGGTTCCACATGCCAATGTTTCATCTTCAACCCCTCTTTCATAAGTCCTTAGTGAGAGCTCTTCACTCTGAATAGAAACAAAATTAACATTAATCCCATGCTCTACATAGGCAGGAGAATTTCGGAGCTTAGCCCCCTCTTCTTTTACATTTATTTCTCGAACCTCTTCTTTAAAGGATACTAAATGAGGAGAACCCGTATCCAAAACCCAAGCATCATTTTCAAACTTTAGCGCATCAACATCTATCATTTTCAAAGACACCAGGCTGTTTTCCAAACATATTGCCTCGTGCAAGCCATCAAAAGCCATAAAGTTGCAATCGTCTTTGATAATTTCAAGATCCCTGGCATAAGCTACCACACATCGACCTCCGTTACCACACATACTTCCCACGTGTCCATCAGCATTATGATAAATCATCTCGAAATCGGCACCATTACAATTTCCCAACAGAATAAGGCCATCAGCCCCTATCCCAAACCTACGATCACATAATTGCTGAATCTGTGTTTGACTCAAAGGGTATAAACCATGACGGTTATCAACCATAATGAAATCATTTCCAGTGCCTTGATATTTACTAAATTTTAACTTCATGAGAATACTACTAAACGAACGAAAATAGGATTAATTGAGCAAATTTCAATAATTAATCTTTAGGAAAACCCAATAAGAGGTAAAACATGTTTGTTTATCTTTTTATAATACTCTAATTTTGATATTATATATGATATAAAATTTATTTAAATGTAATTATAAAAGGTATGAAAGACTATCAAGAAGTATTGAATGCTCGAATTTCTGAAGAAAGAGCTGCCATTGAACTCATTAAAATCACCAGTGACTTATCTTACGAAAAATCAATCGAACTGATTATTTTCCGTAACCGTCTGATTGACAAAAGCTCAAGTGAAGTATTAAACCTTCACGATTATGCGAAGAAATTTGTTGAAAAGCCCATTGATATCATTGAAACACTAGCTATTGCCAAAACAATTTCTGAATCAAGTTTACCCCCTTCAAAAATTGATATTGGAAAATTGACTCACGAATGGATTAAGGAGAAAAACACACATACAAACATTAAAAGTTTCATAAGTTCAAAACTGAACTTTCTAAATAAACAAAGTAATAATATAACTCCAAAAGATGTTATTCTATATGGATTTGGTAGGATTGGTAGATTGGTTGCTCGCGAGTTGATAGCACAAGAAGGACGAGGTGATCAATTAAGGCTAAGGGCTATTGTTTTACGTAATAACGACAACCTGAATATGATGAAACGCGCCTCTCTCTTGAGAACAGACTCTGTTCATGGGAAGTTCAGAGGAACTGTAATCGCCGATACTGAAAACAAATTACTAATCATCAACGGACAAGCTATAAAAGTTATTGAAGCCTCTAAGCCCGAAGACATAGACTACAATTCCTTTGGGGTTGATAATGCCTTATTGATAGACAATACGGGTGTATATAGAGATAATGCTTCCCTCAGTAGACATCTTCAAGCTAAAGGAGTGGAAAAGGTGCTCTTAACAGCACCAGGAAATGAAATGCCTAACGTTGTCTTCGGAGCCAATCACCTAGATTTCAATCTAGATTCTCACTTTATATTTTCGGCAGCTTCATGTACAACAAATGCAATTACACCTGTGCTGCAAGTTGTGAACAATAAATTTGGCATTCTAAATGGTCATATTGAAACCATTCATGCGTACACCAACGACCAAAATTTAGTCGACAATATGCATAAAAAAGAGCGGAGAGGTCGTGCAGCTGCTTTAAATATGGTCATCACAAATACAGGGGCTGGAAAAGCTGTAGTAAAGGTAATTCCGGATTTACAAGACAAGCTTACAGCAAACGCTGTTCGGGTACCTACACCTAATGGATCATTAGCTATACTGAATTTATCACTTAAAGAGCGAACTTCTATTAATGAACTCAATAATACAATTAAAAATGCTGCCCTAGAAGGCCCATTGGTGGAGCAAATTAATTACTCCCTTTCCAATGAATTGGTATCAACTGATATTGTTGGAAATAGTTCGCCAGCAGTATTTGATAGTCCAGCTACGATTGTTTCGAAAGATGGTAAAAACATAATTCTTTACGTTTGGTACGACAATGAATTTGGCTACTCTTGTCAAGTCATGCGTATGGCAAAATACATGTCTAAAGTTCGTCGTCCTATGAATTACTAGTTTCTAAGATTTCGAATTAACAAAAAAAGCCTTTGAAATAAATTCGCTATATTAGGTTGAATAACCCTTAATAGTAATTTATGAACAAAGAAAGATTAGACCGCGTATTCAAACAAAAGACATGGAATGAAATAAAAACTAAAGATTCTTGGCAGCTTTTTAAAATCATGTCAGAATTTGTTAATGGATTTGAAAAAATGTCTCGAATCGGACCCTGTGTAACCATTTTTGGTTCCGCAAGGACATCACCAGAAAATAGTTACTACCAACTTGCCACCGAAATAGGAAAACAGCTTTCTGAAAATGGATACGGAGTAATTACAGGTGGTGGTCCTGGAATTATGGAAGCAGGGAATAAAGGTGCTAAGATGGGGGGTGCCCCATCCGTAGGACTAGTTATTGATTTGCCGTTTGAAGCAACATCTAACAACTTTATAGATGATGATAAGAATATTAGCTTTGACTACTTTTTTGTTCGAAAAGTAATGTTTCTAAAATATGCTCAAGCCTTTGTTGTTATGCCGGGAGGAATGGGTACTCTTGATGAATTGTTTGAAGCCCTCACTCTTATACAAACAAAAAAAATGGATACATTCCCAATCATACTTGTCGGGGGGCATTTTTGGAAAGGCATCATGAGTTGGATGAAAGATACATTGGTTAAAGAAGGAATGATAAGTGAAAAAGATCTGCACTTAATTTCAATAGTAGATGAACCTCAAGAAGTTTTAAAAATAATTGACAATTTCTATGACAATTTTATGTTAAAGCCGAACTTCTAAGAACCGTTAAACTTGAGGGAAATATTGAATTTACACACTAATACCAAGAAAATCAAGGAGCAATAAAAAAAGGTCTGCACTCGCGTACAGACCTTTCAAAATAAACTCTAACCCCCCCCAGGATTAAAATGAGTTACAAATATATATAATGGAACTAATTCATGAAATAGGTGAAATCACTCATTTTTTAGGTAATGTAAGGGAGTTGAGGTAAATCACACCCTTTAAGAACTCAATAACAGGTGATTATAAGAATATGGATTCTAAGTGATTTTGATGAAAATGTTCTAAAACGACAAAAGACCAGTATAATTATACCGGTCTTTTGATTATAAATCTCCCCCCACAGGATAAACTTACATTTTGTACTTGTTTAAATACGCTGCAAATATAAGAATCTTTTCACCATACAGTATTTTAGTAAAAGGATTTATTTACAATGAAAGTTTATTTATACGAAACTCACAACTAAAATACGTTTTTTAGAATAAATCCACAAATTCGAGTGTTAAAACAAATTCTCATCCAATTTATTGGCTTAAGACAGAATATTAAGCAAGCATTATTGTTAATAATATAGAGAATTCAGAAACAAAAAACAAATAAAAAGACCCATACAAAGAAAAAAGACCCATACATGTTTGTATGGGTCTTCCAAAATAAACTCTAACCCCCCCCAGGATTAAAATGTATTACAAACATATGTAATGTTACCTCAGCATCATATAGGTGATGTCACTCATTTTTTAGGTAAGCGTGTGTAACTGATGGTTTATCGACCGTTTACAAATTTCTGAAGATATTTGTAAGGCTTAGATAACATTCCGCATTCAGAGATTGTAGCTCTATCTAATACCCCCTCTTTATCTTCCTTCAAAAGATGAGGGAATACATTGTCTATTAATTCTTTCCCAAAACCCTCAGAAGCCTCCTTTGGCAATTCACAGGGAAGGTTATCGACAGCTACAACACTAATTGCCGACTCCTTATCAAAGTCATCCTCAGACTCTAATTGAGGATTGTAACCATAAATCGGATCAGCTATATTCGAAGACCTAATGGTACTCGCAATAGGGCCATTAATATCACATGATATATCTGAAACAATTCTAATAGTAAAGTTAGGTGATTTTGCTTCTTCACGAGTAAACAAAGATGGAGCTTCGGGTGCGTGAAAATGTCCCGCAATAAAAAGATCAGAGACCTCAGCAAATTTCAAAAAACCGGATTCGTAATGACAAGGGTTGGCGTAAAAATCTGATTTACGGGCTGGATTTCCATCAATCCGATTGTAATAATCCATCGTTTCTAACTGAACATAAACTGCCTCATTGAAATTTTCATTTAAAAACTCATTTATTGAAACTTGCTTAACTCCAACAATATCCAAAAGTTCTTTAACGCCCTGACCTACTCGTCCGGTTCCTGTCGTAACAATTTTAATGCTTGACAATTGAATCTTTTTCAACTCTAGCTCCATTTCAGTACGATCATCACACAAATAAGCTCTTTTTAAATCAAACAACCCAGTACGTCTTCCGTAAGTTAAAAAAGCATTGTAACAACCGACGATACCCGCATATCTTCCAAAACCTACAAGCCTCTTACCATTCACGTCTGTCAAAACTTCATAATCGATAAGCGTTATATTTAAATCCAATATTCGACGGAGTAAACTCCTGTTATGATCTTGCTTTTTTATGGTATGTGAAAAAAAGAAATACTTCTTCCCTTCAATCAAAGAGTCTTCGAGTACTTCTTTTACGCCAAACAAGACATCACAATCTGACAAATCTTCTTGAATGGAAATCCCCAGTGAAGCATATTCTTCATCCGAAAACTTACGCATTCGACTTGGTTGAACGACCAATTCTGTATTGGAGTAACTTTGTAGTAATTCTATGCACTGATGTGGAGTCAAAACCACGCGTTTATCAGGCGGAGTTTTACTTTCTCTGAGTATTCCTATTTTCATTATTTAATTATTTGTTTTGTTTCTAATATTCGTCAAACTTACAAAATGAAAAAACAATTAGTATTCTCCCCG
Organism: Flavobacteriales bacterium; assembly: GCA_029247585.1. Classification (GTDB taxonomy): domain Bacteria; phylum Bacteroidota; class Bacteroidia; order Flavobacteriales; family UBA7430; genus UBA7430. Next base: position 52,700 of record JAQWKY010000044.1, read on the forward strand.
AAAAGAAATACCTTTTATAAATACTAACGACATTAAAGCTCTAAAAATTGTGTACTGAAAACTTAGCCTTATCTTTGTTAAAAGTTCATTGACGTAATGGGGATGACTGGCTTTGACAGCGAGATGAATAGGTTTGTAAGCATGCCGAGCATGGTGAGACGGCTCGTAAATATCCAATTCACATTTTTTTAAACGGCGAGTCTAACTACGCTTTAGCTGCCTAATCTAGGATTAGAACAGCTTTTGCTCTGAGGATAGAAGAAGGTTTATCGCTTCAATCCCACCGAGCATCAAAAAAAGGATGAACTAGCGAATAAGGATGCCTTGACTTAAACGCGAAATCAAAAGGATAAGGTTTGGTTTTGGGAATGTATTCTTCCCGGCTTTACTCGAAAAGTAATTGACTACTAAGCATGTAGAAAGCTCTCAGATTCCTTGTTTGGACCAGGGTTCGATTCCCTGCATCTCCACAAATCACTCCACACTTTAAAACAAGTGTGGAGTTTTTATTTTTCAATCGTATAATCCATTTCTTTTTATTCTTATAACTTTATGGTAAATTACTGATTCTATTTGTTTGTAGAAACAAAGACTTAATCCATTTTTTATGAAAATAAATACCCCCATATTCGTTTTCACCTTATGGTTTCATTTGACAGTTTTTAGCCAAACTGACCCGATAATTGATACTTTGTTCATGAATTCTTTCGAAGTATTCAATCAACAAAGACTTTCAAACGGGATGTATAGAGATGCTAAACTCTTTTCAGGCGCAGACTATCATCCCATATCTATCTCCAACACTGGTATGGGATTAATTAGTTTATGTATTGCTGATTCTATGGGGTGGATTGATAATGCACCCGAATTAGTAATTAACACCCTTGAAACAGTAAATGGGCATACCACAGGGTTTACTCCTGACAGGACTTCAAATGGTTTTTTTAGACATTTTCTAAATACCAGTTCGGGGTTGCAAGAATGGAATTCCGAATACAGTACTATTGATACGGGCATTTTAATAGCTGGTGCCTTATTCTGTAAAAATTATTTCCAAAACGATGCTATTTCTAATTTAGTCAATGAATTGTGGAATTCTATTGATTTTCAGGCTGCAATTGCAAATTCATCAACAGGCAAAATTTATCTGAGTATGAATTCGAATGGCACCGGCATAAGCAACTCCATAACCTCTCCCTATAGTGAATATATGATTGTTGCCTGGTTGGCAAAAAACTCATCTAATGATTCAAATAGTCCTGGAAACCTTCTTTGGAAGAACTACTATAAATCTACTTCAACATTACCTATCAAAACCTATAAAAATCATTCATTATTATCAGATAGTTATTCATCATATTTACCCTCATTTACACATCAGTTTAATTACTACCTATGTCATTACTTTTCAACAAACACTGAGTACAAGAATTACTTTAAGAATGCTCAACTTGCTGATAAAGCATGGTGGTCTGATGTCACCGAAAACTCCTACGAATGGGGCCTTGGCGCAGGAAACTCAGTTACAGCAACATACAACTATCATGCAGATGCCATAAACAACAACCCCGACACCATCGTATCTCCTCACATTATCGCAGGATATATCCCAATCAATCCAGAAAGCAAAAATGACCTGATAAATATTTGGAATAATAATAAGGGGAAATACGTTCTTCCAACCAACCCACAAAAATCTATTTTGTGGAGGTACAGTAAGTCTTATGAGAATTGGAAACCCAATGGCGTTATTGGTATCGATTACTCTTCAATGCTTTTTGGCATAGCTTCGTTAGATGAATACTTAGGAAAAGATTTTTTCTCTGACAATAACAATTTTTTTTCAAGTGAGAACCCCAACACAAGTGACAACCCTGGTTCATTAGACGAACCCTGTCAGCAAATCCATTTACCCGGCGGTTGGTTTACGTACTCTTCTTACGTTCAAGCTGAGAACAGGGATGCTGAAATTGTGATGAATTCCATCGATGATCAGTTACTTATCCTAAAAGACAATATGGGTAATGCGTACTTAACAGAATGGGGGTTTAATGGTATCGGTGAACTTGATTTCCGACAGGGGTATCAAATTAAAACCAACGCACCGGATATCCTTGAAATATGTGGCTTACAAATGCATCCCGAAGAACATGAGATTCTCATTGAGGCGGGATGGAATTCTATTTCTTACCTAAAAGATGTACCCACTTCGGTCGAAGAAGTAATGCAGGACTTAACGGACAATGAAAATTTAATTATTCTTAAAGATTACGAAGGAATGGCCTATTTCCCCGACCTAAATTTTAACGGTATTGGCAATATGCAACCGGGACAAGGATACAAACTAAAAAGCAATACAACCGGCACAATAAATTACCCTGCAGATGATCAAGCAAACAGACCTCTAACCTACGAGCCTGTGATCGCATTAAAAGACATGGCGCCTTTTCCAATTGGAATGTCTGTTCAAGCCAAAAATATCATCACAAAAAACAAATACAGCAGAGCCTTAACAAAGGATTTCAATAGCTTAAGCGCAGAATACGAAATGAAAATGGACCCCATTTACAAGGGGCCTAATCAATATGATTTTAGTGGTGGAGATGCGATTGTAAGCTTTGCCAAAGAAAATGGTTTTCGCGTTTTTGGTCACGCATTAGTCTGGCATGCAGCAATTCCGAATTGGTTAAACAATTTTGATGGTACCGACCAGGAATTTGAAAATTTAATTGAGACATACATTAAAGCAACCGTTACTCATTTCGCTCAGGAAAAAACCATCATTAATGGCGAGGAAGTTTCTGTCGTAGCAGGTTGGGATGTTGTTAATGAAGCTTTCACAAATCAAGCAGAAAATGCCGTTTTCAGACAACGAATGGGTGAAGATTATGTCGCTAAATGTTTCACATGGGCACGTGAAGCAGACCCAAATGTTAAATTGTTTTACAACGATTACAACCTCGAATTTGACTTCAACAAAGTCAATCAGGTAACCAACATGATCGATGACTTTAGAGCTAATGGGATTCCCATTGATGGCGTCGGACTTCAAACTCACATTAATATCTCATATCCTCCAATAGCCACCTTCCAAAATTGTTTGGACTTACTATTGGAAAAAGATGTTTTGATCCATTTTTCCGAAATCGATATGACGGTAAACCGTGGAGAAGACATCACAGAATTGACTTACGAAAGAGCACTGGAACAAGAGAAAAGATACAAAGAAATCGTCGACCTTTACTTTTCAGTACCGGCAGATAAGCGCTTTGGGATAACTGTATGGGGATTACGAGATACGGAAAGTTGGCTTCTTGACTTTTATAACAATCCTAATGAATACCCTCTCCTCTTTGACGAGAACTTCAATCACAAAATTGCCCACAGAGGTTTTATTGAAGGCCTACATCAGGAGGACTAGTTTTACTCTCCCTCTTTCTGCAAACGTTGCTCGGTGTAATTTCTCCAACGATCTAATACATCCGAAAAATCCTTCGGTAATTCCGAATCAAACTGCACCCATTGTTCATCTTTTGGATGGTGAAAGCCTAATGATTTGGCATGTAAGGCATGACGTGGCATCACCTTAAAACAATTCTGAACAAACTGCTTGTATTTTGAGAAGGTAGTCCCTCTCAGAACGCGATCGCCCCCATACACCTCATCATTGAATAAGGGATGACCAATGTGTTTAAAATGGGCTCTAATTTGGTGTGTACGGCCTGTTTCCAGCCTGCATTCAACCAAAGTAACATAACCAAAACGCTCTAAAACCGTGTAATGCGTAACGGCATGACGACCGTACTCTTCCCCTTCAGGAAAAACGTCCATGACCTTTCTATTTCTTAAGCTTCTACCAATATTCCCTGTAATGGTACCTTCATCTTCTTCGAAATCACCCCAAACCAAAGCCCGGTAACGTCGAGAAGTAATGCGATCAAAAAATTGCTTTTGTATATAAACCAAAGCAGGTTCGGTTTTTGCAACGACCAAGATACCTGATGTGTTTTTATCAATACGATGAACTAGACCTGGGCGCGTATCATCATCACTCTGGGCTAACTTGTCAATATGAAATTTTAAAGCATTTAAAAGTGTTCCCGTGTAATGACCATAACTGGGATGAACCACCATACCGGGCTCCTTATTTACGATAACTAAATCATCGTCTTCATGAACAATGGTTACGGGAATATCTTGTGGCACTAATGTCTTATCGCGCTTCGGGAAATCCTGAGTGACAAGAACAACATCCTTAGGCTTAATTTTATAACTGGACTTCACAGCCACATCATTAACAAGTATAAAATTCTGTTCAGCCAATTTCTGAACTTTATTACGGGTCATATTAGCGATTTGATTTGCCAAAAACTTATCAATTCGCATCATAACCTGATTGTCATCAACAATGAGCTTATGGTGCTCATAAGTTGTTTCTCCATCCATCTCAACTGGCGTATTTAATTCCTCTTCTTCCACTTCCTTCATCTTAATCGTTTAAAATACTATCCAATCTCGCTTTTAAACTATCTTGTCTCATCAACTCTAATGTATCTATAATTAAATGAGAACTATCTTCTGTAAACCATAAATTTACGAATGCACCTAAATCTAATCCTCTCGTTTCCGGTTCGGGCTCTTGTTTAAACACAAATGCATTAGGGGTATCTACAACAGAAATGTCGTAGTAAAACTCACCTTTATTCAGAGATAAATTCTGCAACCTCACATTCATATTTTTTTTCAAATCACCAATGAAATTTGGCATTTCTATTTGTCTACCCTGACCGTTTCCAAGAACCAAATCAAGCTTTGTTGACTTCTCTAATTTCTGATCAATTTCGACAATTGAATCTTGATAAAGAACACCTAAAACAACGTTCGCATGTTCATCATCCTCGTAAACAAAGGTCCCTATTCGGAATCCTTTGGCTTTCAAAACAGACATGTACTGACGTAGGGAACGATCTGTGTAATCAGGCAAAGCAATCAAACTGACGTTTTTGGGATTTACCGTTAAATACAATTCTCTGTCTTGTTTCACTCTAGATCCAGCTTTTGGTAATTGATCAATTACAGAACCTCTAGGATAATCAGCATTATAAGCCCCTGAATCTACGACTGAGAAACGCAGTTGAAGGCTTGAAAGTGTATCTTCAACTTCATAAATGGAAAAACTTCGAATATCAGGAACAAGAATAGACTCGCCATGCATCGTCATTTTCTCTAAAGCACGGAGGGATCCATACACTAGTGCCATCATAACAAAAACACCTAAACACAGGTGGACGATAATTCGTTTCATAATATGATTTTATATCGGTAAAGATAGGAAACAGTTGGCAGTTGGCAGTTGACAGTTGGTAATTTTCAATTGACAGTTATCAATTGTCGGTAAGACGGACTTTCATATCTTCGCAATTCAATAAAAACAAATCTAAACAATAAATATGAAGACTATTGTAGAAACTTCTCAGGCTCCTGCACCCATAGGACCGTATTCTCAAGCTGTACTTTCAGGAAATACATTGTACACCTCAGGTCAAATTGCTATTAACCCGGAAACCGGGGACTTAGTAATGAGTTCCATAGAAGAAGAAACCCATCAGGTGATGAATAATGTAAAGGCTGTATTAGCTGAGGCAGGAATGACCTTCGACCACGTAATTAAATCGTCCATTTTCATTTCTGATATGGATAATTTTGGTCGAATCAATGAAGTCTATGGTCAATATTTTACGGCTGATTTTCCTGCCAGAGAAACCGTTGAAGTAGCTCGATTACCAAAAGATGTAAATGTGGAAATTTCAATGATCGCAGTGAAGTAGTTAAAAATTAAAGACTGAAAGTTAAAGATTAAAATTTCTCTTGATCTTCCGTACCAAAAAGCTTTCAACTCTCAGATTAAACGAAGATAAAAAGCGCTCCCTCCGGGAGCGTTTCCCCTTCCTAAAGGTTTTAACCCAAGGTTTAGGAAGGTGTTCGTTGGAGTAAAACCCGAGGTTAAGAAAGGGTTTATGATCAACCCAACCATTTCTCAAACAACACTTTCTGCCGATCGGATGTTTTTTTCATAGGTACAACCTTGTATTTTGGATAATACCTTATTGCACTTAAGGGCACTTCAACATCAATCGTTTCAAAACGTCTTTTCAATTTTAACTTTACACGATCTTTTGTCATGAAAGACTCTAAAAGTTCTTTCGTTATTTGCTGTTCATCTATCGCAATAATAACATCGCCCTCGGCAATTTTAACCTTGTCAGCAACAGCATCTGACCGCACTTGTTTTACATGGAATTCACTCTGCTGACGCAGTGCCTTTAAGCCCAGTCGCGAAGCAAAAAAGTCTCTATTTTCCTGTTCTTCGATCTGTAAACCAACAATGGATAAAACTACGTCCAAAGAAGCCCGGAAATCTTTTGTTCCGTAAATATGATCCTCTACTACATGGAGAGCCTTGACCCCTCCATAGGCCATAAGCTCATGGATGTAATCTTCTTCTGTTAAGCCTTTTCCTTTGCAGGCGTATTCTTTGTAAAGACGGGTCATCACATCTCGAAGTGAATATTGACCGGTACTTTTATTAAGTATGCAAATATCGAGCATCAGCGCACACAAAGCGCCCTCGGTGTAAATGGAAACTTTACGATTCGGAATTCCCATCTCATAACCATCCAACCAGGTATCAAATCCGGAATCGGCAACAGACATGTTGTGACGTCCTCCATTGTGGAAATGTTTTAAAAGATTTTCTTCCTGCGTGCTAAAAAACGCCTCATTAGAAAAAACATTCGAGCGTTTCAAATACAGATCACCCATGTATGTCGTAACACCCTCATACAAATAACCCATACGCGAATAATTCTCTTTGGAATAATCGTAAGGCAAAAGGGTTTTCGGACGAATTTGTTTTACATTCCACGTATGATACAGTTCATGTGAAGAAACTCCTAACAGAGATCTGTAAAGTTTCTCTCCCATCAATTCTTCTCCAGGTCCCAAAGAAATAACCGTACTTGCCGTATGCTCCACTCCGTGATAGGTTTTGTAAGGCAAGATCTGATTGATAAAATGATATTCCGAAACCGGAAAAGCTGTAAAGTCTTTGATCTGCTCGATTGTAAATGCCTTGAAATCTTTTAAGATCCGATCCCAATCGGGTTGACATTCTCCTTGAAACCATACGTGAAATTCTATGCCTTCAACTTCGTAGCTTTTATGTTGAAGTGAATTGGAAGCGATCCAGGGACTTTCGGCAAGCTCATCAAAATTATTAGCTTTTAGCTGATGTCCGTTTTGCTCCAGTGAACAGGCAATTTTGTAATTGCCCGGAATATCCAGATCAACCACACAAGACTCTTCCATTCGGTTTGGAACATACAAACAACAATTCACCGGATTTACATACAACTGACACTCATCCAAATAAGTAGACCCTGCATTAAGTTCATTCGCATAATAGTTGTACGCAATAATGATCTCTGAAATGTTTGGTGTTGAAACCTTCCAGGTATCTTTGGTGATTTTCTCAAACTTCAATGGATTCCCGTCAGCATCAGAAACTTTGAAATATTGAATGTTCTTGGCAAAGTTTTCAAGCTCATATCTCCCGGGTCTCCAGGCTGGTAATTGTAAGATAAGTTCAGCTGAATCATGCTCACATATTCGCATTTCTAGGTCAATAAAATGACGATGCGGATGGGTGTATGAGAATTTGTATTGGAACATTAATTAAAAGTTGAAAGTTAAAAATTAAAAGTTTGGTTTTCAGCAATCAGCTCTCAGCTCTCAGAAAAAAACTGAGAACTGCAAACTGAGAACTGCAAACTGTTAAACGAATCTTTCCTCAAACTGAAAAGTTTCATCCAAACGAACTCCTTTTTCAGTGTGCTTTACGGTACAACAGGATTGATAATAATCATGTTCTAAAAACAAGGTGTGTCCTTTTTCCGCAGCCGTTTCAAGGAATATCTTTTTCTCTTGTAAGGTCACAAGCGGACGGGTATCATAGCCCATCACATAAGGCAAAGGAATATGTCCTGCCGATGGCAACAAATCGGCTGCAAAAACAACCGTTTTCCCCTGATATTCAATATGAGGGATCATTTGAGACTCCGTATGTCCATCGGCAAAAAGCACATCAAATCCCGGCAAGAATATTCCGTCCGTTTTAATAAAATCCAATTGACCACATGCTTTCATAGGCTCTAAATTCTCTTTTAAAAACGATGCCTTTTCTCTGTCATTAGGATTCATCGCAGCGTTCCAATGTGCCTCATTAGACCAATAGGTCGCATTTTTAAAGACAGGAACAAGATCCCCTTTTTCATCATATTTAACACCTCCACCACAGTGGTCGAAATGTAAATGCGTTAAAAAAACATCCGTAATATCATCCGGATGATAACCATTTTTGGCTAAAGATGTGATAAGTGTATCGTCTCCATGCAAGTAATAATGACTAAAAAACTTTTCGCTTTGTTTATCTCCCAAGCCATTATCGATTAAGACTTTTCTGTCACCATAATCGACCAACATACTTAGCATAGCCCACGGACAAAGATTGTTCTCATCTGCTGGATTCGTTCTTTGCCATAAACTTTTAGGTACTACGCCAAACATAGCTCCCCCATCCAATTTAAAATTCCCCGTTTCTATGGATATTATTTTCATGATTGTCTTATTTGTCTTGAAAAAATTGAAAGTTCAAGATTGAAAGTTAAAGATTAAAAGTTAGAATACATACGAATGGATAATGGATAATGGACAATGGATAATGGATAATGGACAATGGATAATGGACAATGGATAATGGACAATTGATGCTTGTCGAAGCATGTCACTCTGAGCCTACCCCCAAAAACACTCTTACAAACAATACCTTGCACCTTGTACTTTGTACTTTGTACTTCATACGAATTCACTATCTTCGAACTTTTGCAATAATTTAGATTTATGTCTGATACGCTTTTAAAACAAAAGGCCAATTTTGGTACAGCACCGGTATTTATGACGGCAATCTCCACGATTTTGGGGGCCATCTTGTACTTACGTTTTGGATATGCTGTAGCCCATACAGGATTTATGGGTGCTATCGCCATCATCATTATTGGTCATTTAGTGACAATTCCTACAGCTATGGCGGTTGCAGAGATTGCAACGAACCGAAAGGTGCAGGGTGGTGGTGCTTACTACATCATTTCGAGGTCTTTTGGGTTGAATATTGGAGCAGCCATTGGCATCGCTCTTTTTCTTTCTCAAGCCATTTCTGTGGCCTTTTATGTAATTGCCTTTGCCGAGGCTTTTATGCCTTTTTCAGAATTTCTCGTTGATTCTTATCCATTTTTGGTAGACTACAGTGCTTATTTATTAGACAAAAAACTCATCGGAATTATCATGATGATATTCCTGAGTATTCTGATGCTTACCAAAGGTGCTAATATTGGAATGAACCTACTCTACTATGTGGTAGCCATTCTTTTTGCATCGCTGATCATGTTCTTTATGGGGAAACCTATTGAAGGCCACGATTTGACAAATGTAGATCTGATCTCTTCCATCTCAAATCCGGACTCATTCTTTTATGTCTTCACCATTATCTTCCCCGCTTTTACCGGTATTGCAGCGGGATTGGGTTTATCCGGTGACTTAAAAGACCCTAAAAGATCGATTCCTAAAGGAACACTGTTGGCAACAGCAGTAGGAATTGTCGTGTACGTAGCCGTTGCATTAAAACTGGTACTATCAGCTTCTTTAGACGATCTGGCAGCAGACCAGCTTATTATGAGTCGTATTGCCATCTGGGGGCCTATTATCCCTATTGGTTTGGCTTGTGCTGCAATTTCTTCTGCTTTAGGATCTGTAATGGTAGCACCACGTACACTGCAAGCTTTAGGGGTAGATAAAATATTCCCTACACTAACCCTAAACAACTGGCTGTCAAAAAATAAAAAAAACACCATTGAACCAATAAATGCCTCATTAATCTCTTGCATCATCGCCTTTTTCTTTGTGGTTATCGGAGACATAAATTTGGTAGCTGAAGTGATCGCCATGTTCTTTATGGTGACTTATGGAGCCATTTGTTCCATCTCTCTTTTAGAGCATTTCTCCGCCGATCCTTCTTACAGGCCTACATTTCGATCGCGTTGGTACATTTCGCTACTCGGAGCCGTACTTTCATTTTGGTTAATGTTCAAAATGAATACCACTTACGCTTTGGCTTCCTTGATCTTTATGGCTATCATTTACATTTACATCAGTAAATACAACACTTCCAGCGGAGGGATCATCAAATTATTTAAAGGCGTTCTGTTCCAACTAAGCAGACAACTTCAAATCTTTGTACGTAAAAAAGAATACAACAGTGCCGATGACCATTGGCGTCCTTTTGCCATTTGTGTTTCTGATGTAACCCTCCAGAAAAGAGATGCCTTCGACTTTATGCGTTGGATCTCCCACAAATACGGATTCGGCACACACATGCACTTTATTGAGGGTTACCTGAATAAAGAATCTCATCTTAAATCTCAAAAAACCCTATCTAAACTACACAGTCTTGCCGAAGGTTCCAAGTCAAAAGTTTATCTCGACACGATAATTAGCCCTTCATACACATCGGCCATCGCACAAGTCATTCAACTTGCCAGTATTTCCGGAAAGGGACACAACCTTATCGTTTTAGAATTTGAGAGAGGAAACAAAGAAAAGTTAGAGCAGATCATCAAAAATCATCACCTGTTAACGGCTACAGACCTCGATGTTTGTATTCTTAGCAGTACTTACAGATCCTTTGGTTACAACAAAGACATTCATATTTGGATCTCTACTGATGATTATCAGGATTCCAATCTGGAAATTCTTTTAGGTTACATCTTACTCGGACATAAAAACTGGAAAGATGCCAGCATAAAAATATTCTCAATTTACGCAGAAGGTACTATCGAAAAGGAAAAAGAACGCCTGTTAAACCTCATACAAGAAGGTCAGTTACCTATCTCTCCTTCCAACATAAATCTCATTGAAAAAAACAAAGCTCACGAGATCAAATCTATCATTAACGAGCAATCGGCAACAGCTGATTTCACTTTGATAGGTTTCGATGAGAAGATTTTAGAAAGGGATGGAACAGCGTATTTTGAAGGGTACGACAAACTCGGAAATATTCTTTTTGTGAACTCTATGAACAAAAAAGAAATTAATTAAGTACTTTTGCTCAAAATATTGCTTTGAAACAGACCGTTAAGCCCTACAAAAATTCGTCCTTATCCAAGAAGGAACAAGTTGCCGAAATGTTTGACAACATTGCCGGAAACTACGACTTCCTGAATCATTTCCTTTCCATGGGAATTGATATCTATTGGCGTAAACGATTGGTAAAACGCTTAATAAAACAAGCTCCTAAGCAAATTTTAGATGTGGCTACAGGAACGGGAGATCTTGCCATTGCCATGTTAAAAGCAAATCCGGATAAAATTGTCGGTATTGATATTTCGAACGGAATGCTTGAAGTAGGACGTAAGAAAATGAAGGAAAAAGGACTGGAAGACAAAATTACACTTCAACAAGCCGATTCTGAAAATTTACCTTTCGAAGACAATAGTTTTGATGCAGTGAGTGTAAGTTTTGGAGCTCGTAACTTCGAAAACCTCGAAAAAGGACTATCGGAAATGTGTAGAGTATTGCGCCCGGGAGGAAAATTGTACATCCTGGAATTTTCACAGCCCACTGTATTTCCTTTTAAACAACTTTACCAGTTCTACTTTAGATACATTTTACCTTTGGTAGGGAAAATCGTTTCTAAGGACAATGCCGCTTACACCTATCTTCCCGAATCTGTTGGTGCTTTTCCTTACGGAAAAAAATTAAACAAGATCATAGAGAACTGTGGGTACAATAAGGCCAAAGATCACTCGTTAACAATGGGTATTGCTTCCATTTACATCGCTGAAAAATGAAAAAACTAGGGCTACTATCCTTATTGGTCATCTTTAGCTTGTCTGCTTTTGCTCAAAAGCAAAAGATTATTGCTTTAAGCAACTATGATTATAAAAAGATCCATTTTGGAATGGCTTTAGATTTTGGTCAATACAATCTGATCAATGATTTTAACGATAGTTTCTATCAGAACAATGACATTCTAAGTATTGAAACGGATAGTGACGTTGGAATAGGCGTTTCTTTCATCTTACCAGACCTCAGAATAAACGATCGATTGAACCTTAGACATGTTCTTACGGTAAAAACCATACAACGAAAAATTAACTATCGTTTTAGCCCTGACTTTGATGGTCCATTAAATGAAACGAAAAGTGTTGAATCTTGGTTTGTAGAATCTGGATTTCACCTTAAATACAGAGCTGATCGAATTAACAACTACAGAGCTTTTCTATTTTTTGGTCCGAATATTGGAATTGATATGGCCTCTGAAAAAGACGTAAAAGACGAAGAAATATTTAAACTTAACCGAAACAATATTGCTCTAGAAATCGGTGCCGGTTGTGATTTCTATTTTGAATATTTCAAATTCGCTCCTCAAATAAAATACTCTCATGGATTGACAAACCTCATTGTAGATGACGGCACTATTTTCACAAGTCCTCTAGATGGTTTCTATTCCAGAGGTTTTCAGATATCCTTTACATTTGAATAAATGCAAAAGGAGATCACCATAAGCGTATCACCTAAAGCCGGTACTGAAGAACGATCAATAAAGTTTAGCGCTGCCCGAAAACTAAATATCGATGTAAACAGCATCAGTGATATTAAGATTCAAAAGCGCTCTATTGATGCACGTTCCCGAAAAATAAACATTCACCTGAAGATCACCATTTTTACCGAAGGTGAAAAAGCCATTCCTAAAGATTACCAAAGAGCCTATCAGGATGTCTCATCGGCTACACCCGTCATTGTTGTAGGCTCGGGTCCTGCAGGGCTTTTTGCTGCCCTTCGCTTAATTGAGCTTGGGCTAAAACCCATCGTTTTAGAACGAGGTAAAGACGTCATAGAACGTCGTAAAGACCTTGCTAAAATTCATAAGCACGAGGTAAACCCGGATTCCAACTACTGTTTTGGTGAAGGTGGTGCGGGTACGTACTCCGACGGTAAACTCTACACCCGATCCAAAAAACGAGGGTCTGTGCAAAGAGTGCTTGAAATTCTTGTTGGACACGGTGCTGTGGAGGATATCATGATCGATACCCATCCGCATATTGGAACGAATAAGCTTCCAAAAATCATCGCGAAGATGCGTGAAAACATTCTTGCATCGGGAGGTGAGATACATTTTGATTGTCGCGTAGAAGACCTTATTCTGAAAGGAACTAAAATAGAAGGTGTTATCGACCAAAATGGAAACAAAATTTTAGGGCACTCGGTCATCTTAGCAACAGGACATTCTGCCAGAGATATTTTCCATTTATTAGACCGAAATAAAATACAAATTGAAGCCAAGTCATTTGCCTTAGGCGTACGCATAGAGCACCCACAACCCATTATCGACGCTGCTCAATACCGCTGCGATGTTCGCAGTAAATACTTGCCAGCAGCTTCCTACAAATTTGTGCAACAGGTAAATGGCAAAGGGGTATTCTCCTTCTGCATGTGCCCGGGCGGACATATCGTTCCGTCGGCAACAGCACCCGGAGAAGTAGTGGTTAATGGAATGTCAGCTTCAACGCGAAGTTCGCGTTATGCGAACTCCGGAATGGTGGTAGCCATTGAACCAGGAGACCTACAAGCTTACTCGCAACACGGTGAATTAGCCGGTTTGGTATTCCAACAAGAAATGGAAAAGATGGCCTGGGAAGCAGGTGGTAAAACTCAGGCGGCTCCTGCACAACGCATGGTAGATTTTGTCAATGGAAAATTCTCAAACACACTTAACGACTGTTCCTACATCCCGGGGATCAATTCTGCGCCTCTTCACGAGCTTTTACCTTCAATGATCGGCGATCGACTCCAAAAAGGGTTTAAGGCATTTGGACGCAAAATGAAAGGGTACTACACCAACGAAGCCAATATCCTCGGAGTAGAATCCAGAACCTCTTCCCCGATTCGCATTCCCAGAGATGCCGAATTGCTGAACCATCCACAAATCACCAACCTCTACCCTTGCGGCGAAGGTGCCGGTTATGCCGGTGGGATTGTCTCTGCCGCCATTGACGGAGAACGCTGCGCCGAAGCAATCAAGAATAATTATTAATTGATAATTATCAATTGTCAATTAATAGTTCAAACCTTCCCTTATCAGAACGCTGCGCTGAAGCAATCAAGAATAATTATTAATTGACGATTGTCATCCTGATAAATTGATAATTAAATCGGATTTAATTACGAATTTTCATTACACCACATTTTACAAACCTAAAAGAAAATCAATGGGAATAATCCCATCTAGGGGTCAATTCATTTTTAAATTCAATTGTCCATTATCAATTGTCCATTATCAATTGTCAATTAATAGTTCAAACCTTCCCTTATCAGAACGCTGCGCCGAAGCAATCAAGAATAATTATTAATTGATAATTGACGATTGTCATCCTGATAAATTCATAATTAAATCCGATTTAATTACGAATTTTCATTACACCACTTTTACAGACCTAAAAGAAAATCAATGGGAATAATCCCATCTAGGGGTCAATTCATTTTTAAATTCAATTGTCCATTATCAATTATCAATTATCAATTGTCAATTAATAGTTCAAACCTTCCCTTATCGGAGTTCCATTTTCCAAAAGGAGAGTTGAGCATTTCATTCATTTTTCCACCCTTTTTAAGGGCTTCTGTTTCCAAAATATGAAATTGAGAGCTTTTATCGATCCAAAAAACACGATCAGCTATTTGGAGTGCGGTTGCCCAATCGTGGGTACTCATAATAATAGATTTACCCTCTTCCCTGCTGAATTTCTTCAAGAGAACAGACAACTCCATCGTGTGAGCCAGGTCCAAAAAAGCGGTAGGTTCATCCAACAATAAAACATCTGTTTGCTGAGCCAAAGCTCTCGCTAAGATGACTCGTTGTCGCTCACCATCACTTAGATCAGACATCCAACGATCAGCATACTCCAAAGCACCAACTTTAGATAGACTCGTTTCAATAATGGCCTCGTCTTCCTGCTTCAATTTTCCTTTCCACGATAAATACGGATAACGACCTGTTGCTACTACATCTTTCGCTTTCATAGCTACATCGCGAAGCGAATCAGTTAGAACCACCGCCATTTCTTTTGCTTTTTCTTCTGCCGAAAAATTTGCTAAAGCTTTCCCTTTCAATAGGATCTCACCTGAAAGATCAGGCAATATTCCCATCAGGGTTTTCAATAAAGTCGATTTCCCCTTCCCATTGGCTCCGAGCAAACAAATGAGTTCTCCGGAATACAACTCAAAGGAAATATCTTTCAGTACCGACTGACCGTCATAACCTACGGAAACCTCTTTTAGTGTTATGTACTTCTCCTTACCCAAGACGGTTCTTTTTTAGCAAATAATAAATGACGAATGGAGCCCCAAAGAGCGAGGTAATACTGTTAATGGGCAAGACCATATCAAACCCCGGTGCCTGAGCGATCATATCGCAAAGCAAAGCAATACACGCCCCTGTAAGTGCCACCAAAGGAATGGTAATTTTGTGATCGGATTCTTCCACCCACAAACGCACCAAATGCGGAACGGCCATCCCCAAAAAGGCAATTGGACCACAATAGGCCGTAACCCATGCCACCAATATCCCTACCAGATACAATAACTGTCTGCGAATGGATTTTATGGAAACCCCTAAACTCTGTGCGTAAGACGCTCCGAGCAATAAACTGTTTAAGGCTTTAGAACGCGAGTAGGCAAAGACCAATCCCAAAACTAAAACCGGAAGCATCATTTGCAGGTCTGTCCATTGTGTTTTAGCAAAAGAACCCAATCCCCAAAGCACAAAACTTTGAATTTCTTCAGATTTCGAAAAATATTGGAGAACACCCACCAAAGCTCCCGTAAGATAAGAGATCATCAGACCTAAGATCAGTAAGCTTACCGAAGATCGGAAGCGTTTGGAAGCCCAGATCATGCTAATGAGCACGAACAAAGAACCGATACAGGCAGCAAGCGGCACAGAGAACAAGAATGTTCCTGAAAAGAGCAAAAGCAATAAAGCAACGCCTAAACTCGCCCCGGAACTGATCCCCAACACATAAGGTCCTGCCAGTGGATTTCGGAAAAAACTTTGCATCAGCAAACCGGAAACCGCCAAAGCCGAACCGGCAAAACAAGCCGTTAAAGCTTTGGGCAAACGATATTCAAAAATAATCGCCTCATAAGATGGATGCGACCAATCATTTCCTTTCAGATATTCAAAAAAATCAGACAAAGGAATGGTTACAGAACCCAATAAAATATCGGCAATGAAAATGAGCACCAGAAGAAGTGTCATCAATAGGATTCTGTAAACCGTTTTATTCATCCGCCAAAGGTTTGTAATAGTTCAACGCTGTGTTTGGTAAAATTTCCGGATGAAAAATTACGATTAAATCCGCTAACAGATCATCTACGTAAAATAAACCCGATTCCCAGTAATCATTTCCACCAAAACCATTCATACGAGCATTGTTGTTAAACGCTTTTTTGTTCTTAAAAGCCTCAAACAGATCCATATCGGGCAAGGCTTTTCGAACTTCTTCATAGGATGTGTAAGATCCCGTATTGATCCAGTAATCACTATCATAAGCCTTTTGATAAACAAGCTCCCAATCAATAGGTGTACTGTTTATTTTCTGAAGCGTATCCCATGGATAATAGCCTCCTGCATCTTCAATCAAATGTGCCGAATAACTTAATCCTCCCGGCATGTGCCACTGTTCTTTAAAAGGCATGTTAATAAGGATCTTAGGTCGTGAAACCACATCTGAAGTAAGTGCTTTCAGACTTTCATAATTTGTTTTAATAACATCAAAAATAGAATCTGCTTCAGCTTCTTTATCAAAGAAACAGGCGAAAAATTTAATCCACTCAGCTCTTCCCAAAGGTTGTTCTTCAAGATATTAATAAGCATAAGCAAAAGTACTATTCGGATACTTCTGAGCGATGTCGCTCGTATTCCCCTCCCAACCAAAAGAATAAATTAAATCGGTCTGAGCCATCAATAAAGCTTCATGATTTATTTTCTCCAAACTTCCCAACTCAACAATATCTCTACGTTCCATCTCTTTTCGAATGGATCTGGAATTGATGTAATCCTTTTCATCTACAGCAACTAAATATTCTTCCAAGCCCAAAGCTTCAATGTATGCAGCATACACCGATGACAAGGAAGCCAATCGTTTTACAGGGGTTTGAATAAAACCTTCTTTTACTTCATTTGACAGGTAATAGCTATGTAGTGTATCTTTTCGATCGGGCGAAAAAACCAAAAGTTCTTTGTTATCTTCATAATAATTTACGGCAAAACCTTTCGCATAGTGAATTTCTAAACTATCGATCGGTTTAGGTGAAAACGCTACGTCCCTCTTTACTTGTTGCTGACAAGAAAAGAACACAAAACTCAATGTTATGGCAAATACACTTCTCATGGATTAATAAAATCAAATTCGGAAGGGATCATTCCTGCCTCCCATTGGTCTAATAAATTGCGTTGCAGATCATACACCCAGACGGTTCCTTTCTGTACGTAATTTATGGCATCGGCTATGTAAATCTTATCATCATGTACGAAAAGGCCATAAAACAACTTACCGTCAGCAGGAATAATCGGAGTTGCATTTGCCTCACCCACATTGATATGCCAGACACCATCGGATAAAAAATACACATCATTCCCTGCTTCACTCAAAAATAATTCGGATGGATCTTCTCCCTCAATAAGATAAGAATACAAAACGTTGGAAGTCTTCGGATCCATACAAAGCACCACTCCTACTCCATTGTTTTCACCACAAATCCACAAACGGTTTTGCCGGTCTTTTTTTAAGCTGTTTATGGAAGTTGAAACCGGAATGCGATCTACAATAGCATCTTCCTTGCTGTCGATCACATAGATCTGATTGGACTCCAAATTAGCCACATAAACCAGATCGTCGATCTGCACCATTTCTTCTGTCCAACCTTCACAAGGTATGTAAGCAGATATCTCATTTGAATTGAGATCTACCACAGCGATCTTATTCGCATAAAGATCACTTACATAGGCATTATTCGGACTTACAATATGAAAATACCTTGGAGAAACAAAACCTGAAATGGTATTTTGTAACTCAAAGCTGTTTTTGTCTACCACCTCTACTTTCCCGGAGTTATTCAAAACCAGATACGCTTTATCATCATTCAAAGTAACCGACTGCAACACATCTCCCAAAGGACGCTGATTCACCCCTTGAAACACTTCTTGATAAATGGTGTCTTTCTCTGCATCGTAAAAACTTAATGAGGAATTTCCCCACTGAAAATTTCCTTCGTTGGCAATAAGTACCCCATAAGATAAAAAATGATCTTTTTGACGCAATGTGAACGGCTCATCACAAGACGAAACCAATACAACTAATGCGGTTATGAAGTGGCAAACTCTCATTATCTAACAATTAATTTTTGACGATTTTTTTCACCCAAAACCTCATATTCCAAAACATACAAACCTTCACGGTGAACATATTGTGAAAGATAAATTTCGGTGCTAAAATCTATGTTTTGAACACGACCAAGGGCATCAATTAATTTCACATTTTCAATGGGGTAAGGAGAATTGAACAGTAAACTCGATTCCATAGATACCGGATTTGGGTAGATAAACACCTCTGAATGTTCCTCAATGGATAAAGGGTTTTGGTGCATCACTCCAATGGCATCCAGATCAAATCCTCCCTGCTCAAATGCTGTAGGCCAGGGATCATTAATTGTTCTGCCATAAGAATCATAAGTAGCATAAAGCGGATCAACACTTCCCACAACATCAATAATGCGAATATGACTGATCGCATAAATATCTAGTCCGGGGTGATCCTTCATTTCATTCAAATCAAATGGTGTCCCCCATTGTGCAGGGTATTTACCCGCTAAATTGTGGAGTTTCTCAGTCGCCAATAGATCAAAAGAACCCAGCTGAGCTTCTCTACTTGTTACAGATTGTGATTCAAAACGAAAGAAATGCTCCCCATCGGAACTGACCTCTACAAATGCCAACTCTAAAAAATAATTGTCAAATGCATTCTCAAAAACAGCGAAGTCATAGCCTTCACCATCAAATAAAGTCTCTTGAAAAAAGAAGGTTGCTGAGCCTCCGTCACCTAAACTAAGCACAGCAGGATCAGGTGCTCCATAAGCAAAATCGATCTCGCCAAATGTCACTTTCCCCAAAGTCGTATCGGCAATATTCATCCATCCACGCTCAAGCTCACCTTTTTCAGCCCAAGAAGTAAACAAAGGAGAATCCATGTGTATGGCAATACACCCTTCCTCACCAATAATGGGTGAAAACTGTGCGAATACAGCACAACTGAAAAAGAAGGTTATTTTGGATAGGTTGATCATTTCAAAAACACGTACACTCTTGATTCATAAAGCTCGAAAGCAATTAATACTTAACGATTTTTTCAACAAATGCACCTACTTTGGCTATGTAGATACCACTGTTCAATTCAGTCATTGAAACCGGATTACCAGCCTCAACTAAATAACTTTTCACCCGTTTACCGGACAGGTCATAAACGGTCAATACTCCGTCAACATTTACGGTAAATCGATCTTGTACCGGATTTGGGTAAATCGAAAAAGGTTCAACAGCAAATTCTTCAATGCCAACCGTATTTACGGTTAGATCATCCATACAAAAGTAAGCAGGCGTATTCATACCCCAATCCCCGTGATCTGATGAAGAAAACTCAAAACTCAATTCACTAACATGACCCAATGCATTCAGATCGACCCAGGTCCAATCGGTTACAATGTAATCTTGTGCATTGTCTTCAAAACGATAATCCGCCAGATAAAACTCAACCGTATCGGTAATAACCGTATCTAATTTTCCAATAACCGATAGTTTCAACCAGTCAGCATCATCGCCCGTTTCACCACCAAACTTCTTCGCAAAATCATCTCCATTTAACATGGAAAGTGCTGCATAAGTACTATTGGTAATATAAAAACCGTCAACAACTCTGGATGAAAGAGAAATTTTTGCAGAATTCGTAGCCACCGCAAAATTAGCCCCACTGTAGGCTGCGCCGGAACTCACACCATATTGATTTCCCCAGCCTTCCGTTGAATTATCTGTCACATCAGACACAGCAAATCCTGACCAAGACAACCATTCTGTATTAAACGAATTGTAAAAACGAAACCCTTCTTCCTCATAGAATCCCGATAGATCTGAACCGTTCCACACACCTGTGGAGTCAAATGTTAAAGCATCAAAATTAGCTACCTGAGCATTAGAATTCACAGAAAATGCTAAAAAACTAAGGGCAATAAGTCCGATTTTTCTCACTGTTTTTGTTGTTTTGATTTATTTATAAAATAAAATTAAAATTCACGTTGAGATGTCTCCCCGGCATTGGGCGATCTTTAACCAGGCGATAATCTGTATTCCATAAATTATTTATCTGGACACCCATTTGCATTCGAATGGATCTCATTTCATAAGAATAACGAATACCCAGATTTCCCAATAAATAAGGTTTTAAATAGTCACTATGGTCGGTAGCCAGATTTCTCCCGGACTCCAAGTGATGTTGATAATAAAGCTCTGAATTTCCTTTTCGCCAGGAGAGTTTGTGGTTTGCCTGAAGTACAGGGATGTAAATAAGCTGCTGAAAACCTAGATCACTGGTTTTTTTTGCATTTAGATCGTTGGCCAATTGACAGGAAAAAGTGTTTTCATAGCGAAAAATGCCCCATGAATTTTCAAATTCCAACTCGGTCTCCAATTCTACTCCTTTCTGTTCCACCAATGCAATATTTTCCGGAGTCCAATACGCACCTGCCGGCAACCAGATGATCCAATTATTTATTCGACCAAAATACCAGGAAACACCGATCTTCTTTTTCACATTTCCTTTAGAGAGATCCATTCCCATTCTGAGATTAGTCATCCAACCGATCTCTTCCTGCAGATCAGGGTTTCCTCCGGGACGCCAATATTTATCATTCCATGTGGGTCTTTTGTACGAACGAGACCAACTCCATTCCATATCCCAATTTTCGTCAGGGATTACCTTAAAGGCAACACTTGGCAAAAAGGGGCTCAAGTCATCATTAATCACTTCCTGCCGGGCCCCTAAAACAAATAAAAGCTTATTACTTAACCAATTGCGGTAATTTATTCCGCTTGCAAATCGAATTTCGTTATTCCCGACAACATCTAAATTCGTACTCTTTACCGTGTCCAATTGAATGCTGCTCTCCAACCTTAAAACCTGATGATCACTAAATCGCCATTGTAGATCCTGACTAAATTTGTAACGATAGCTGCTGTGTTCAGAAAACACATCTCTCAAGGAATCCTCATAGATCAATTTGGCATATTGATAAGCAATCTGACTATTCCATTCCACCTTCTCTTTTTGATGATGTATTTGCAACAGTAGAATATCAGATTCATCCTGCTGCTCTGCCACAGAAAAAGCTTCGGATATGCTTGGTGCAAGTTCCCGATCTGTTTCCTGATGCCAATAACGAAAGTTTGCATTCCAATATTTATTTAATCGATAAGCGTACGAAGCCTGAAAACCCCGGCTTAAAAATGAAGCATGCTCCAAGACTCTTTTTTCACCCTGTAAATAAGGATCTTTAAAGGTGTAATTATTCTCAGCGGCATGGCTAAAAAGACGTACATCAAAAGCCCTTTTTGCATCCGATATCTGTGTTTTTAATCCGTACATCTGCTGTCCGAAACTCCCCGCAGCAACTTGCACATACGTTTTAACCCCCTGATCATACACCGATCTGTTTTGCAAATGAATAGATCCTCCAACAGCACCTTCACCCAGCAAAGAACTTAATCCTCCCGATTGTACATCCAATTCATCAATAAAAAACACAGGGATCAATGACAGATCTTGTTGCCCGGTAGTTGCCTGATTCAAAACAACGCCATTCCAAAGAATTTGAGTGTGAGATGCTCCGGCACCGCGAATAGACGAACTTGCCAGTCCTCCGGCACCGTAGGATCGAATACGAATATGAGAAGAACCCGATAATAATGAAGCAATATCAGAATAACTATTTTTCTCTAATACCGAATCTAAAGTCAACACCGAAGAACCTACAGCCCAGCGTTCCAATCGATCCTCTGACAAAACAATTTCTTTGAGCACAGGAATATCAGCACTCTTTAAAGAGTCCTTTTCCTGAGCAAACAACAAACCGGTCCAAAGACTAAGCCCTATGAATAGCCATTTATTCATCAATTCATTTACACAGGTAAAAAAGCATAGAAATGCATCAGCGTTTCACATCACCTTTTCACCGAAAGTTGTGATTCCTTTTCACTTAGGCAGGTCTTCTGACTTACTCTACCTTGTCGGTCTTCCCGTTAAAACAGTGACCTTTTGAATGACAAGGCTCTTAAAGAGCTTACAGCTGCGGGAACAGTTCAGGAGTTACACCCGATTCCCTTTTAAGGCTCAACCTGATAGGTTGCACCACCAAAGCGATGCAAAGATAAGGTAAAATTAGTTGTTGATTGGTGGTCCTCTCCTTTATTAACGAGAGGTTGACAGAGGGCGGGGTGGTTCTACTTCGAACGAAATTCAGAAAGCACAATGGCAGTAGCAGTTGCCACATTCAAAGAATCGATCCCCGAATTTGAAAAAGATGGAATGGTGATCTTTTGATCTGCCAAATGAAGAATTTCATCTGAAATTCCATGAGACTCACTCCCCATTAATAAAATTGACTGTTCAGCAAGATCAGTTTTGTAAATAGATGCTCCATCCAGATCACAGGCATAAATTTGATGTGTATTTAGATCCGAAAGCATTTGCGCCAGATCTCCATAATGAAGTTGCACGCTGTTGATGGAACCCATCGCCGACTGAACAGTCTTAGGGTTGTATTGATCAACACTATCTGATGTACACAGAATGTGTTTTACACCAAACCAATCCGCAAGACGAATGATGGTACCCATATTCCCCGGATCTTTTACGCCATCGAGCGCCAAGATCATTTTATCAGACTGTACTTCTGTAAGATCTATTTCATCTTTTTGCTTCAACACCAACAAGACCTCATTAGGTGTTTTCAGCGTAGAAACCTGAGCCAGATCTTTTTCGCTCATTTCGAAACTCTTATCGAGCTCCTCATATTTAGGATGCTGCCGAAACCAGCCAGAAGTTGCATACAACTCAAGCCAATCGCTGGAAGAATCGAGGATCTCTTCAACAATTTTCTTCCCCTCAACAACATAAAGACCGGTATTCTTCCGTTCTTTCTTTCGCTGAAGGCCTCTTAATTTCTTGATCTGATTCTTACTCAACATAAACGCAAAGGTTAAAAAAAGAAGTCAGAAGTCAGAATTCAGGAAACGGAATTCACGAGACAGAAGAAAAATGACTAATTCAATAATTGTTAAACCGGAGAAAAAAGTATGATAGTAAATTGGTGTTTTGGGAAACCGGAAAAAATTGAGGGTGCTACATAAAGTCTTAGTTACAAAAGAGTACAGGTCAATAACCGATTAAAATCCTCAACTTTTAATTATTAATCTTCAATTTTATCGGGATTTAACTTTCAATTGATAACTTTCAACTTTCCATTTGACATTAGTACATTTGTAAAAAAAGAGGATTGAAGGTAAGGCTGAACATAAAAACAACATCTTTATTAATTTGTATTGCAATTTGCTTTAGCAATTGTGCTACCAACAAGCATTTGGAGAAAAAACAGTACCTCCTTACTAAAAATTCGATTAAAGTTGATGATCAAGATGTTAAGCATAAAGAGTTATTTGCCCTAATCAAACAAAAACCTAACAAGAAAATTTTAGGTTTCATCCCTTTGTACCTTAACATTTACAATCTATCATCTCCCAAAAACAAAAACCACTACTTCAAAAAAATAGGTGAAGCTCCAGTTATTCTAAACCAAAGATTAGCAAAGAAATCTGCATCTCAAATCGAACTTTTTTACAAGAACAAAGGGTTTTTTGACGTTAGAACCTCCACAGATATTCACAAAAAAAAGCATAAAGCTGA
Organism: Flavobacteriales bacterium; assembly: GCA_029247585.1. Classification (GTDB taxonomy): domain Bacteria; phylum Bacteroidota; class Bacteroidia; order Flavobacteriales; family UBA7430; genus UBA7430. Next base: position 76,876 of record JAQWKY010000044.1, read on the forward strand.
AGTTATTTACAAAGTTAATCCCGGTGAAGCATACCAAATCAGTCGGGTAACTGTAAATTCGAATAATGCAAGCCCGTTAAACTCAACCATACAAGAATTACTGGAAGACACCCAGCTAAAAGAAGGTGAAACTTATCAATTTAAGGTTCTGGAAAAGGAGCGTTCACGCATAGCCTCTAAACTTCAGGATCAAGGTTATTATCAATTTAACAAAGAATTCATTCATTTCATTGCCGACACCAACCAAAAAGCGAAGGAAGTTCACTTAGAACTTGTTATCAAACCGATTGAAAAAAATGAAAACAACACCCTAATTAAAAAAAATCACACGCCAGGCATCATCAGTAGCGTAATGGTATTTCATGACACCACAAGTTCTGAAAGTACAAATGATACGAGCATAGTAAATGGAATTCATTTTATTTACAACACTTCAAACCCTCCATTCAACCTCAATAGACTTGCTGAAAAAATTCTAATTAAACCCGGAAACCCCTATAACAAAAGCATCATAGACCAAAGTTATTTAGCCTTATCAGAACTTAAAAACTTCAAAAAAATAACTTTTGATTTTTCTCCTACTAGTACAATCTCACAAGAAGATCTTTTGATGGCTAAAATCTACTTGGTTTCTGGAAAAAAAATAGCATACACCATTGAATTAGAGGCCAGCACAAACCCTGAATTAAAAGAAGGTATTTCAGGATCTGCTTCTTTAAGCCACTACAACATCTTCAGAGGAGCTGAACATTTACAATTGATTTACAAAGGCTCAAAAAACATCAATCTAAATGATGCAAATTCAATACTTGATATAAAGGAAAATAGACTCGTAATGAATTTGAGTATCCCAAGTATAATAAGCCCCTTTAAATTTAGACGAAAAACAACTAATTTCTCTAAAACAAAAACCATTTTTTCTGCGTCTGTTTCAGAACAACAAAGACCCGAATTTACAAGAAATAGTATTTCCGGAAATCTAACTTATCAATGGCAAACCAAAGGAAACAAGGAACACAAATTAGCGCTCTTCAACCTAAGTTACGTCAATTTCCAAGGTGAGTCTGCGAACCTTAGCAATATCTCTGAGTACTTAATTGCTAAAGACTATTCCAGTCACTTAATCCCAACAAGTTCCTACACACTTAGCATCAATAATCAGGACATTAATAAGTTGAAAAATCATAGTTTCTTGAGGTTTCACATTGAATCATCGGGAAGTGTTTTAAGAGGTCTAGCACAGACCTTAAACTTAAGGCAGCTAGAAGACTCAGAAGGAAACCCTACACTTCAAGACAATGGGAATACTACTTATACAATAAACCTCGGAAACAATGAGAATATATTTACACAGTACATTAAAACAAGCTTGGACTATAGACACTATTGGAAAATAGATGATAAAAACAGTCTCGCTGCAAGAGCTATGGGGGGGGTGATTTACGCCTATGGGAATACCAACCAAGCACCATTTCAAAAAAAATTCATAGCGGGTGGAGCGAATGATTTAAGGGGCTGGCAGGCATTCAAGAAGCCTACGGGAAGTTTAACGAGTAATTCAGACACCCTTTACACCGGGGGGGTTAAACTACTAGCGAGCATAGAATACAGATTCAACATCATCAAAAAACTTAAAGGCGCACTATTCATTGATGCGGGAAACATTTGGGAAATTAACACCAACAACAATAAGCATCAATCGGCTAATTTTGAATGGAATCAATTTCTCAATGAAATATCCATGAATACAGGATTTGGCTTGCGTTATGACTTCAAATATTTTGTTTTGCGAACGGATTTAGGGTTTCCCTTTAAAGAACCTAACGAGCAAAAATCTAAGCAATGGAAAAAAGTTAGCCTACAAAACTCACAACTAAACATAGGATTAGGGTATCCTTTCTAAAAAAAACTTTATCCTCATGAATAATATGATTAGATTTGCAAAGTAATCTTATAAATGAAACACAAATGAACAAACAATTTAGTGCAGGCGTTGCTTACGGCGACGAAATTCAAAAGATTTTTCAGTATGCTAAAAATAATAATTTTGCCCTCCCTGCAGTAAATGTTTCCTCCAACTCAACCGTAAATGCAGTTATTGAATCTGCTGTTGAAGTTAATGCTCCTGTGATTGTACAATTCTCTCGTGGAGGGGGCCAATTCTATTCTGGTAAATCCCTTAGTAACGAAGATGAACAGTCAGCAATTAACGGATGTATTTCCGGAGCTATGCATGTTCACCAAATGGCTGAACTTTATGGTGCAACAGTTATACTTCACACAGATCATTGCCAAAAATCATGGTTACCCTGGATAGATGGATTGATTGAAGCTGGCGAAAAATACTTTGAGCTACATGGTAAGCCTCTTTACTCTTCTCACATGATTGACCTTTCTGCAGAACCCATCAATGAAAACATTGACATCTGTAAAGCGTATCTTAAAAGAATGAGTAAAATAGGAATGACTCTTGAAATTGAATTGGGAGTTACAGGCGGTGAAGAAGATGGTATTGACAATAGTGAAGTTGACAATGCAGATTTATACACCCAACCTGAAGAAGTTGCTTTTGCTTATGAAGAGTTAAAGAAAATATCAGATCGATTTACCATAGCGGCCTCGTTTGGAAATGTTCATGGCGTATACAAACCTGGAAACGTTCAACTTACTCCGATTATTCTGAAAAACTCACAAGAATTTATTAGCGAAAAATTAAATATTTCTGACAAAAAACCTGTAGATTTCGTGTTTCATGGAGGCTCGGGTTCTGCATTGGAAGAAATTAGAGAGGCTATTTCTTACGGTGTAGTCAAAATGAACATCGACACAGATCTTCAATACGCCTTTACCGAAGGTGTTAGAGACTATATCCTCAAAGAAAAAGACTACATCATGTCTCAAATTGGTAACCCTAAAGGAGATGATGAACCCAATAAAAAATATTACGACCCACGTAAATATATACGTGCTGGAGAGCTTACATTAAAGACTCGGTTAAAACGATCTTTTGAAGACTTAAATAACATAAACACATTAAATCAGTAATATGGTTTGGTTTAAACGTAAGGACAAAAAAGTTGTCACAGAAACAAAAGACAAAAAGGAAATCCCTGAGTGTCTATGGTACAAATGTCCAAAATGCAAAGTTGTAGTTTCTACGGATGAACATCAGGAAAACCTTTGGGTCTGTCACAACTGCAATCATCATGAACGCGTTAATTCAAGTGAATATTTTAGTATTCTATTTGACGACAACACATTCAATGAACTCGATGCAAATATGACATCTGATGACCCCTTGAAATTTGAGGACACCAAAAAGTATACAGATCGTCTTAAGGCAACCAAAAAGAAAACAGGAATCAAAGACGCCGTCACTACCGCTTACGGAAAATTAAACGGAATGGACATCACTATTGCCTGCATGAACTTCAATTTTATTGGAGGGTCTATGGGTTCTGTGGTAGGCGAAAAAATTGCTCGTGCCATAAAACATTCTATCGATAAAGAAATTCCTTTTATGATGATTTCTAAATCGGGAGGAGCACGAATGATGGAAGCTGCTTTTTCACTCATGCAAATGGCCAAAACGTCCGCAAGACTTTCTCAATTAGCAGAAAAAGGAATCCCTTATGTATCAATGCTTACAGACCCGACAACCGGTGGTATTACAGCATCATTTGCCATGCTTGGTGACATTAACATTGCCGAGCCTGGTGCATTAATAGGATTTGCTGGGCCTCGTGTGGTAAAAGAAACCATTGGTAAAGATTTGCCTGAAGGTTTCCAAACCTCTGAATTTGTCAAAGAACATGGGTTTCTAGACTTTATTGTTGAGCGTAAAAACTTAAAAGAAAAAGTCGAACAATTTCTAAAAATGACTTATTACACTCCTGCACAATAATATCAGAATAAAAGATTATATTTGCAGCCTAATTTTCACATACATAACTAACATTAAACCAATTTAGGCATGTACCTTACATCAGAAAAAAAACAAGAGTTCTTTAAGACTCATGGAAAAAACGAAAAAGACACAGGTTCTCCTGAAGGACAAATTGCTCTTTTCACATTTCGTATCGCTCACCTAACTGAGCACTTAAAAAACAACAAAAAAGATTACGGAACTCAACGATCCTTAATCGCTTTAGTTGGTAAACGTAGAAAACTTCTCAACTACTTGATGAAGATTGACATTACTCGATACAGAAATATCGTTAAAGAACTAAAATTAAGAAAATAATCTTTTCAATTATACCCCAAAAGGCAATCGTAAAATTGCCTTTTTTGGTTTTTATAAGATCGCTTTTGGCAATCAGAAATTTTTCAATAAAATTTAACCAACTCTTGTAAAACCCATAGGTGGAAACCCTTAAAGTAAACCCAAGCCTGATTGTTGAAAGCACTAACAACCATTGTATTATGATCCCACAAGGACTTAAACAAACCATCGACTTAGGCGATGGAAGAACAATTGAACTAGAAACAGGACGCTTAGCAAAACAGGCTGACGGATCTGTAGTTGTACGCATGGGAGACACCATGCTACTAGCAACTGTAGTTTCTAGTAAAGACGCTAAAGAAGGTGTTAATTTCCTTCCTTTAACCGTTGATTATCGCGAAAAATTTGCTGCCGACGGTCGCTACCCAGGTGGATTCTTAAAAAGAGAGGCTCGTCCTTCAGACCAAGAAATTTTGGTTATGAGATTGGTTGACCGTGTTTTAAGACCCCTATTCCCTTCTGATTATCACGCAGAAACTCAATTGATGATTCAATTGATGTCTTACGACAAAAACTGCATGCCTGATGCACTTGCAGGATTAGCTGCTTCGGCTTGTTTATCACTTTCTGATATTCCTTTCGAGGGGCCTATATCTGAAGTACGTGTTGCACGTGTTGACGGACAATTCATCGTAAACCCTAACCCAGAGCAATTAGAAGCTGCTGATATGGATCTAATGGTAGGCGCATCTATGGACAGCGTTGCCATGGTTGAAGGTGAAATGGATGAAGTTAGTGAAGCCGAAATGATCGAAGCGATTAAAGTAGCTCACGAAGCAATAAAAGTTCAATGTACTGCACAGCTTGAATTAGCAAAAGCTTTTAAAGTAAGTGCAAAAAGAGAATACTGTCACGAAGAAGCTGATGACTTAGATCTTCTGGCTCAAGTAAAAGAAGCATGTTACGATAAATGTTATGCAGTTGCCAAAAGTGGTAATCCTGACAAGCACGCACGTAAAGAAGCTTTTGGAGAAATAAAAGAAACTTTCCTTGAAACCTTAAGTGAAGAAGATCGTCAAGAAAAAGCATTTCTTTTAGGTAAGTACATTCACAAAGTGGAAAAAGATGCTGTAAGAGATGCCGTTCTTAATGAAGGAATTCGTTTAGACGGTAGAGCTACGACAGACATCCGCCCGATATGGAGTGAAATTGACTACCTCCCAAGCGTTCACGGTTCTGCCCTATTTACTCGTGGTGAAACTCAATCTTTATCTACAGTTACTTTAGGTACTGCACTAGATGTAAACAGAATTGACAATGTGACTTTCCAAGGATCAGAGAAATTCTACTTACACTACAATTTCCCTCCATTCTCTACCGGAGAAGCTCGTCCGATCCGTGGAGTAAGCCGTAGAGAAATTGGTCATGGTAATCTGGCTCAAAGAGCTCTTAAAGGAATGATCCCTGAAGAGAACCCATACACGATCCGTATCGT
>JAQWKY010000047.1 GCA_029247585.1 Flavobacteriales bacterium
CTCTTTGATTTTATTTTCCCGCTATCTCAAGAGTCTCCATTAAGTATATTTAGGTATTCTCTGTGTATTTTTTTTCCGATAACCTCACTACTGAATTTTTTTACTATCCGTTTTAGCTTATCGGGTTCATAGGTCGCGTAATTCTCAATGACAGAATTCATAGCTTCTGTAAGCTCCTTTGTATTGTCATAATCAATGAGGATGCCTGTTTCATTTGTCAAGAAACTTTCGGGGCCTCCACATCGAGTAGATATGACGGGTATTCCACACAAGAGTGCCTCCGCACAGATGACAGAGAAGGTTTCAAAATAACTATTGAGTATCAAAGCATGCGATTTAGAAAGGATGTTAAAAACGTAGTCATTACTTTGGTTTCCATGAAACGAGATGTTCCCCTTGAGCTTTAGTTTTCCTGAAAGTTTTTTGTAGTTGCTTAAGTCTTTTCCATCTCCAATGATGTCCAGCCGGATGTTGCTGTGTGTTTGTAAAAGAGCATCAAAGGCCTCTAGGATACCTTTTACATTTTTAGTTTCTTGAATGAGGTCTCCTGCAAATACAAAACTGAAGGCTTTGTTTTTTTCAAGGGGTAAAGCTTTCCCGTCTACCACATTTCCTATGTTTCTATAATTGGCTTTAATACCACATTTCAGCATGTCCTTTTTCAGGAAATCGGAAACCACATGGATCTGCTGTGCTTTATGTGCTGATTTTTTGATCAAAACTTTTGACAAAAAAGACTTTTTATGGAAATGATTGTTCCTGTATCCACTCCAATGTTCTGAAGCTAAAAATGGGGTTTTATTTTTGATTTGTAGGAAGTAGGCTAGGATGCTCGTCCAACCCAAAACATGTGCATGTGTGATTTGGCTTTGAAATTGTTTAGCTTCTTTCCAAATTTCCCACATGACCCTAAGTTTGTTGAGTAGGCCTTTTTTGTGGTAATACACAACCTCTTGTATGTGATTTACGTCGTTCTCTAGGCGAACGATGTTCCCGTGAATGTTATCGCTTAAAACACGTCCTATAACCTTTTGGTCACAATAGCTTTGTAAAGATTGGATTTGTTTCCTCACAAAAATCCCCAACAAAGGTTCATCTTTATTGGGATACCACTTAGCCAGATGTAAAACCTTTATTCTGGACATGTCGAATCGATGTTTTTATAATTCAGACGGATGGAGTTTCCGATGACTACAAGATCGGAAAATGCCATCGTAAAAGCAGCAATGATAGGACTTAAATACCCCATGGCTGCCAGAGGTATGGCGATGATGTTGTAGGCAAATGCCCAAAACAAATTTTGTTTGATGGTTAAGTAGGTATGCGTGCAAATCTCGTGTGCTTTCTGTAGCGCATTTAGATGTTGGTTCAGCAGAACGATGGATGCCGATTGCACGGCTACGTCTGTTGCTTTACGGAATGAAATACCTACATGAGCATGGGCTAGTGCCGGAGCATCGTTAATTCCATCGCCAATCATAGTGGTGATGTTTGTTTTGGCGTAGTTTTTTATTTTTTCAATTTTGTCATTAGGCAGTTGGTTGGCATATGTGTTTTGTATGTTGAGCTCATGAGCAAGGGCTTCACATTTTTGTTTTTGATCTCCACTCAGTAAAACGGTTTCTTTGTTTTTTTGGTTGAAATATTGCACAACATTTTTTGCTCCTTCTTTCATTTTGTCAACGATGGAAACTGCGGCAACCCTTTCTTGATTGATTTTCAGGAACAATTGAAAGTTGCTCGTGAGCTTTGAATCATCAACTTCCGTGAATTGAGCAGATCCGAATTGATATTTATTGCCTTTGGTGTCGGTAGCTTCGAGTCCTTTTCCTTTTATTTCTGTCAGGGATTCAAAAATCAGGTTTGATTGGTGTGCTTCCAAGTGTTTTATCAATGATTTTGCAATGGGGTGGGTGGCGTGTTTTTCGAGTTCGTAGATGATGCTTTCTATGGGATGATTGTTATTCCATTTTTTAATTTCTCGTATCTTAAATTCACCATCTGTAAGAGTACCTGTTTTGTCAAAAATGATTTTTTCACTTTTACTAAAGAGCTCAATGGCCGCGCCACTTTTAATGAGAATCCCATTTTTAGCCGCTCTACCTACACCCACCATTACGGCTGTGGGTGTTGCTAAGCCCATAGCACATGGACAGGAAATTACCAAAACAGCGATGGCCCTGAGGAGTGACTCTTGTAGATCAACTTCTAATGCATAGAGATTGACCAAATAGGTGATTAATGCAATGGCAATGACACTCGGAACAAAGTAGTTGCTGATTTTATCACCCAATTGTTGGATTTCAGGAGGGTTTTCTTGAGCATTTCTTACCTGTTCGATGATTTGAGACAATGTGGTGTTTTCGAGATCTGTAAGCACTTTACATCTGATGGTTCCTTCAAGAAGGAGCGTGCCTCCGATTACTTTTTCTTGTTTTGTTTTATGTACGGGTGTGCTTTCACCAGAGATCATACTTTCATCTATGGTACAGGACCCCCAAATGATTTCACTATCAATAGGTACAGATTCTCCTTGGTTGATGATTAGAATATCGTGAACTTTTAAATCAGAAATGGGGCATTTAATTATTTTACCGTCTACTTCTTTGAAGGCTTCTTTGGATTGTAATTTTTGAAGGGCATCTATTGCTGAAGTTGTTTTTGCAATGGAGCGCTTTTCAAAATAGTTGCCCAGGAATACCAGTGTGATTATGGTTGCTGCAGTTTCGAAAAACAGATATTGATGTACCTCTTCGATATTTTCGCTCAAGATCCAGCCCAGTACACTGTAGAGGTAAGCTGCCGTTGTACCTATTAATATGAGGACATTCATATTTGGTTTTAGATTCCGAATCGAATGAAAGGCTCCTGTAGCAAAGTGCTTGTATCCCATCATCAGAACGGGAGTACATAGGCTCATTTGTAACCAAGGGTTTTGTAGGGGGTGGTTTTCATTAACGAACATATGACCTAGAAGTGGAATGCTCAGTAAGATGCTACTTACAAGGTAATATTCGAGTTTCAAATTTTTCTTGGCTTCATTCTGAAAAAGTTGAGTCTTGTAGCCTAGATCTTGGATGAATTTTCGCACTTCTTCACTTGTATAGCTGGAGGTGTCAACTCTTACCATTCCTTTAGCAATATCTACAGTAACTTTAGAGATGTTTTTTTTGAGCAAATGACCTTTTATGCCATTTACACAGTTTATGCAATTGATGCCTTCGACTTTATAGAGATAGGCTGTAGCCATTTGATGTGATGCTTTTTTTCAAAGTTAGCTCAATAATAGGCGATTTACAATTCTTGCTTAGAGCATCTTGACTATAGCTAGAAATCTACTGATTTTTTACCCCTAATTTTGATGTGGTATGAATAAATAAATTTATATTTGCAACCGTTAAAATGGTGGTTGTAGCTCAGTTGGTTAGAGCACTGGTTTGTGGTGCCGGGGGTCGTGGGTTCGAATCCCATCATCCACCCATTAAAATGAAGACCAGTCCTTTTGGACTGGTCTTTTTTTGAATCTAATTTTAAATAGAGCTTGCTCAAGATTAAGGGTAGATTCAAAAAAAACGAGCATAGTGGTCTTCATTTTAATGAGCCCTTATTCAGAAGATATAGGGGGCAAGAGCGAATCGACTTAATCCCATCTCCCACTATAAACTTGAGCTCTTCTTAATTTCAGGAGATTTTTTTTGTATAAATTTGAATTATGGAATTGAAGAGGCAAGAATTACATCAGATGGGAATGAATGTCGTGGGGAAACACCTCGAAGAGAATGGCTTTGAGTTTTTAGCCATCAAAAGTGAATTGGGCAATTCTCCTCAATTTGTTTGTATAAAAAATGAGAAGCAAGTATTTTTTGTTTTGGTACGAACTGTAACCTTTCCTGAAAATCCCGAAAAGTACGATGAAACTTGGATGCAAAAAATGAAAAAGCACGCTCTCGAAAAGAAAGCGCGCCTTTTGTATGCGGGTGTCGGAATTTCCGACGCTAATGACATGTTGGCTCAGCCAAGAAAAGGACAGGAGTCCTTTATCAATTACAAAGGCTTGGTTGAGATTATCTTGTCTACATGATCTATTGAAATGAAAGCAAAGTTCATTTCGAGATCTCTATGAATCACTCTTTAGTTCTACAATCAAATCGTCTTGCTCAACAATGACACCACCTCTAAGGTGAATCTTCTGAACTTTACCAGAGAAAGGTGCGGTTACGGTAGATTCCATTTTCATAGCCTCAATAATGAATAGCGGTGTATTTTTCTCTACTTCTTCACCATTTTTAACCAATACTTTGGAAAGTTTCCCTTGAAGTGGAGCACCGATTTCGTTTTCTGTCTCTACTTTTCGGTGGGCTATTTTGGTCGTCTGGAACGAATGATCTTTAACATCTATAACACGAGTTTGTCCGTTCAATTTAAAGAAGACTTGACGAATTCCATCTTCATCCGGTTCGGTTACGTATTGAAGTCTTACAATCAATCGTTTACCTTGAACGATCTCAACAATAATCTCTTCGTTGATGTCTAAGCCATAGAAGAATGCTTTAGACGGGACGTAAGATACTTCTCCGAATTGTTCTCTGTGCTTGAAAAAGTCTTCATAAACCTTAGGGTAGAACTGTTGGGATATGAAGTCTGTGAAAGAACTGTCCTTATCGAACTTACGTTTAAAGTCTTTGAATCCCTTTTCAAAGTCAACCGGCTCTAAATGAACGTTAGGACGACCTTTTATTGGAGTTTCACCTTTCAGGATTTGCTTTTGAAGTTCCTTAGGGAAGCCACCTTCTGGTTGTCCGAGATCTCCTTTAAAGAAGTTGATTACGGAATCCGGATATGACAGCTCTGTACCGTTTGTCAAAACATCTTCTTTACTCAGTCCATTAGAGGTCATAAATAAGGCCATGTCCCCAACTACTTTTGAGGATGGTGTTACTTTAACAATGTTACCGAACATTTCATTTACGGTTGCATAGTTTTCCTTAATGGTCTCAAATTGTTCTTCCAGGCCTAGTGCTCTTGCTTGTGGACGTAAATTGGAGTATTGACCTCCTGGAATCTCATGGTCAAATACTTCTGCTGTACTTGCTTTTAAGCCCGATTCAAATGGATAATAGAATTCTCTTACACCTTCCCAGTAGCTGGAGTAGGAATTCAAACTTTTCAGATCCATTTTATTTTCTCTCTCATGCCCTTCCATCATAGCCAACATGGAGTTGAAACTTGGTTGTGAAGTGAGACCGGACATAGAACTAACAGCTAAATCGACAACATCTACACCTGCTTCAACAGATTTTAGGTAGGTGGCAAGTTGTAGGCCTGAAGTGTCGTGAGTATGTAAGTGAATAGGTATGTTTACTTTTTCTTTCAACGTGCTAATCAATTCGGTCGCTGCATAAGGCTTTAAAAGCCCCGCCATGTCTTTAATGGCTAATATATGAGCTCCTTCATCTTCAATACGACGGGCTAAATCTGCGTAGTAGTTTAATGTGTATTTCTTTTCATCCGGATTGTGAATGTCCCCTGTATAGCATACACAAACTTCTGCTAGAGAGTTGGTCTGTTCTTTTACCGCCTTGATGCTGACCTTCATTCCCTCAAGCCAGTTGAGTGAGTCAAAGATTCTGAATACATCAATTCCTTTTGATCCTGCCTCAGCAATGAAACGCTCTACTAAATTGTCTGGGTATGCTTTGTATCCCACGCCGTTAGAGCCACGAATTAGCATTTGTAGCAACACGTTTGGTATGGATTTTCTCAGAAGTTCTAGGCGTTTCCAAGGACACTCTTTCAAGAAGCGCATAGCAACATCAAAGGTTGCTCCACCCCACACTTCCATAGAGAATACTTCAGGAACATTTTTTGAGAAACTTTCAGCCACATTCAGCATGTCGAAAGTTCGCATTCGAGTCGCTAAAAGCGATTGGTGTGCATCTCTAAAAGTTGTATCGGTATAGTGTATTTTCTTTTCGTTTTTTAACCACTGACTAAATTGATCCGGCCCAAGTTTGTCAAGCATCTGTTTTGTTCCTGCAGGAGCGGCTTGAAATTGGTCGAAATCAGGGACCGTAGGTAGAATGAATTTCTTGTTACGATCGATTTGTTTGACATCTGGATTTCCGTTTACGATGACTTCGGATAGGTATCTTAGAAGTTTCGTACCACGGTCTTTTCGTTTTTTGAAATCAAAAAGTTCATCGTGTTCTTGGATGAAGTTTACGGTGCATTTTCCTTTGATGAAATCGTCGTGGGAGATTACGTTTTCTAGAAAGGCAATGTTTGTTTTTACCCCACGAATTCTAAATTCTTGAAGTGTTCGGAAAAGGCGATCAACCGCTCCCCATAGGGTTCTACCTTTGGCGGATACTTTAACGAGCATGGAGTCGAAGAACGGCGATATTTTTACGCCTGGATAAGAACTACCCTCGTCCAATCGAATTCCAAAACCACCTGCATTTCTGTAGGCAATGATTTTACCAAAGTCCGGTCTAAAATCGTTTTCAGGGTCTTCTGTGGTAATTCGACATTGAATGGCATAGCCCAAACATTTTACATCGTCTTGTCCGTTGATGAAGATACAGCTGTCGCTGAGTTGGTGGCCGTTCGCAATAAGAATTTGAGAACGAACAATATCAACACCTGTAACTTCTTCAGTGATGGTGTGTTCTACTTGTACTCTAGGGTTAACCTCAATGAAGTATATGTTTTCTTCTTGGTCAACTAAGAATTCTACGGTACCAACATTGTTGTAGTTTACATGCTTAGCAATTCGAAGAGCATACTCGTATAGGTTGTTTTTTGTGGTGTCAGTGATAGAGACACAAGGGGCTACTTCGACCACTTTTTGGAAGCGTCTTTGAACCGAACAGTCTCGTTCAAAAAGGTGAACTAGATTTCCGTAGTTGTCACCCATAATTTGCACTTCAATGTGTTTTGGTTTGTCTACAAATTTCTCCATAAACATGGTCCCATCGCCAAAAGCACGAACAGCTTCTCCTTTCGCTTCATTGAAAAGTAGTTCCAATTCGTCTGCATTACGGACCACACGCATTCCACGTCCACCACCACCGGCTACTGCTTTAATCATTATTGGGAAACCAATACGTTTGGCTTCGGCTTTAACGATTTTTATATCTTTCAATTCCTTTTGATTATCCTCAATCAATGGAACATCACATGCACGAGCAATTTTTTTTGCACTTACTTTATCACCCAATCGATCCATGACCTCAGGTTCTGGACCCACAAAGATGATTCCTTCCTCTTGACATCTTCTTACAAAGTTTACATTTTCAGACAAGAAACCGTATCCTGGGTGAATGGCATCAGCGCCTACTTTTTTGGCAAGCTTAATAATCTCTTCAATATCAAGATAGGGTTTAAGAGGTTCCTCATCAGGACCAATTTGGTAGGCTTCATCCGCTTTGTAGCGGTGTAATGAGTAACGATCTTCGTACGTGTATATCGCAACAGTTCTAATTTTTAGCTCTGTTCCTGCACGCATAACCCGTATCGCAATCTCACCTCTGTTGGCAACCAATAATTTCTTGATGTTTTTGAGCTGCTTTTCCATAATCTTAGTAAGGGCTTATTTTATCAATTTTTTTCAACCAACCGCAAAGTTAATAATTTTGTGCTTATTTGCGATACATCAAGGAGACCTTTGTGTTGAAGCGTTTTTTTGATGAAGATTAAAGATAATTTTCACCCATATCAATCCTTGTCATTTTGGTGTAAAATGAATCTAATTTTTTGTTTATTCTTTAGATAAAAAAATGCCCCTACCCTTCTTGGTAGGTGATCAGGGGGTGTTGTTTATGAAGTAGTTACCTTTTTTTAAGTCAAGGTAAGTTCACTTTTCAGCTAAAGTGAATTCTTAGTTTACCGGGTGAAATGTAGGCTTGAAATCGGCTTGAAATTTTTGGAAATCTTCTTTTGACTTGACATCTAAATAAATATTTTCTGCAAATAATTTCAGGTATAATTCAATTTGATTGGGCTTAAGATAGCCTTTTATGGGTGCAATAACCTCCATATTTTCGTCCATGTAAATTACCGTTGGATAGGAGCTCACATTTAAGGCTTGAGCAAGCTGGTGAGAGCTTTTTCGGTAGGCGTTAGGACTGTAACCCGGGTTGGAGTATACATTTCCTTTAAAGGTTACATCTCTTCCACTTTCCGCATCAAATTTTACGGCGTAATAGTTTTTGTTGATGTAATCGATCACATTTTTGTTGCTGAAGGTGTTTTTCATCATGAGTTTACAGGGACCACACCAGGTCGTATAAACGTCCATAAGTACTTTCCGTGCTTCTTTTAGTTGTAATGCTTCAACTTCTTCAATGGTTCGCCATTGTATTTGATCACCTTGAGCGAAGGTGTTTGCAGAGAAGATAGAAAGTAGTAGTAAGCTGTATAGTAATTTTTTCATGATGTTCAGTTTCTCTTCCCAAAACTACAATTATTATTTCATTGTTGTTTAAGGAGTAGGGAACAAAAAAGTAGATGTAAATCTGCTTTTTTGTTCCGTTTTTTTAGTGCACTCCGTTCATCCACTTTTTCAAAATGGGTGCTATTAAGAAGGATATAAGAGCCATTCCAATAGCTACAATACCTACCTGAGTGAATACAGATGTGTAATTTAATAATGATAAAACACTTTCAGAGGTTGATGTGGTTGCTGCACCTGAGAATCCAGTGACTTTTTCAATCATGCTTGTCATAAACCCAGGTTCTGGAGCGACTCCGGTTTCGGGTGTTGTTGTAAGTTTAGCAATGACTCCCGAAATATAATGTGCATAAGATGAGGAAAGGAAATAGACGCCCATCATAAATGCGGTCATACTTTTTGGTGATAATTCGGTTACTTTAGATAATCCAATAGGAGAGATGAATAATTCACCGGTAGTTAGGAGTAAGTAGCCGATCATTAAGAACATAAAAGGTGTTTTTCCCGCCTCATCCATAAATTGAGCACTCATCGCAAATACGATGAATCCTAGACCCAATTGAAGGATTCCAAGTGCAAATTTAATTGGTGTTATTGGGTTTCTTTGTGTCTTGGACAAATACACCCACATCATGGAAAAGGGAATGGCTAAGAAAATAATGTACCCTGGATTGATTGCATTGGTTTGAGAAGCATTCATTAGTGTAAGATTCACATTTCTTTCCGCAAAAAGAGTAATCGCTGTTCCGGCCAGCTCAAAAAAGGACCAGAACACGGTAATTAGTAGTGTAAGAACTAAAATACTTACCAAACGAAACACTTCCATCCTTGAAAGCTCTGTCATTTTTTTTGCGATAATCCCTAAAATAACAACCCCTAATACGGTTAATAGAGAAGAGTGCAAGTGCATCCCTTCCAATACTTCCATAGCATTGTTTTTAACTAAGAAAGCAGAAATAGGGACCATTAAAATCGCTATGATGTAAAAGAAATGATCTGTACGAAAACCATACATTTTCTTCTCTACATATTCAG
>JAQWKY010000059.1 GCA_029247585.1 Flavobacteriales bacterium
AAATTCATTAGACATTTTAAACATGTATTCTGACATCATGCATTACGATCTATTTTATGACAACAACAATTCTTGGAGACAACAAGGTATAGCTACAGATTTTTCTCTGAGTTTTAAAGAAGGAATAGAAGAATTGCAATTCAATATGTTCAGTTCTAGACTCAATTTAGGAGGAGGAGCAACAGACGATAGACTATTTTTTGGTGGGAATGTAACTATGGTGCATAGCAGCAATTTCTCTGCGGGCGTAAACTACATCAACTTGATGGATATTGAAGGAACATCAACCAACCCCGAACAGTTCAAAAACCCTGTTGTTACAGGTACTTACAAATTCAATAAAGAGCTAAACAACCTAGAATTAGAACTTACTGGAGAAAGTGGTGTCTCAAAATCAAGTATTGAAAACAACAACTCTGCTCCCGTAAATGAAGACTTTTTCAATTACGCAAAAATTAGCTCTAAATACAAGCCCTTCGACTTGACGTTCAGTCTAGCATACCGAAATGTAGGTCCTGAATTCCGTAGTGTTGCTGCTCAATCAAGAAGACTGAGGTACAAAACAGAGGGCTCGTCTTATTCAAGATACACTAACGATCAAATTGTCCGACCGATCGGTATCTGGGACATATATAACGACCCGTCTATATACAACGTAAAAATTACGGAAGGTCTCAAAGACTACTACCCTCAATACAACAATGTTGACCCGTATGGATTAGCCACACCAAACCGAAAAGGATTTGACCTATCCCTAGGACGTGTTGATGATCAAGGACGCTACAACATTAACATTGACTACAGCATCCTTTCGGACGTTATGGGACAAGGAACTAATGTTTTACGTGATTACAATACTATTTCTGCTCAGACGGATATTTATCTTGATAAGTTTATAACTGGACTTAATCGCAAAGTACTCATTGAACTAGGTTATACACAAAGTGAGACGAAAAGAACAATCGATGATCTTAGCCAAGCGAATTCAAATCTAAACTCAGAAAGAATAACTGCAGGATTAACAATACAATTAACCGGAGATTTAGACTTTATTGCCGGATATGAAAGTTTTAAATCAAAAGGGAATGATCAAATGAGTACTCGAGATCAATTTGATGTGATTAAAAACTATGTAAATTACGAGGTTGACCTATCTGAAAACATTGCGGGCTTAGGTCTTCGTTATATGTTCAATGAAAAAAATGACTTTCAAATCCTTTGGCAAGACTACAATTGGAGTAATTCAAAATACTTCAACATTGACAAATCAATAGTGGAAGAAAAACCAGACTATGGATTTAACAGAATCGCAGTCGCGTTTAAAATGAAATTTTAACAAAAAACATTAAGAACATGAAATACTTATTTTCTACACTAATTTTAGCTGCAACGCTAATGTCTTGCGAAAGAGATCTAGTTTCTGAAGGTCCATCACTGACAGACATTTATGGTGAGTTTAAAATAATTAAGAATCTTAGCGTTACAAATGCAACGCCAGATTTTAAAAATGGTGAAAAAGCAATATTGAAGCTGAATTTTCTAAAAGTGTAAATTGGGAACTCGTTATTACGGGTAATACCTCAGGAGCCAAGAAAATCATTACTGGATTTTCAAAAGATCTCGACATTGAAACAGCAGAATGGGATGGATCTACAACTCAGTTCCCAATGTTTAAACAAGAATCCTGCTCCGTAGAACTTTTAGTTCCAACAGATTCCGTTGCTATAACTCTGGTCGAAGAATTAAATATAAAAACACTCAAAGAAAATGAAGGATTGTTAATTTCTGATTTTGAAACTGGTGTAAATTCAGAGTGGGACTCTTTTTTCCAAGCGGGTGTAAATTTCAAAACATCTACCGACAAAGCTCCTCAGGGTAACGCATTTTACAACATGTCTGGGACCTGCTCTTGGGACTGGCTAATTGGAATGATTAACATTCCTGCTTCAGCATATGAACAACCGACATTTGAACTTAATGAAAACCCTGAAAAGGTCTACTTCAATGTATTACTAAATCTTCCTGAAGGAGTTTCAAATGCAAAACTTCTGATAAGATTCAAAGAAGATGATAACAACGATGGTGTGTTTGCAGAAGGTGGTGAAGATGAATATTCACTATGGTTTGATGACTTAGATTACGGATGGCAACAGATTTCCGTGAAATATTCAGACCTACTTGCCGGTGGGGAAAATCCAACTGAACCCGTAGGTAACGGCGTTCACAATCCTGACTTACTTAGCATCATTGACGTATTGCTTCTTGCTGATCCATCTAGCGGATTCACTCAAGTTGATATGGATTATATGATTTTCACAGAAAATGAACCTTTAAAGCCTTAAGTACATGAAAGCTAGACTCATTACAACTATACTGGTTCTTGTAACTTTTTTGGTTTCCTGCGTGGAAATGAAAAATCAAGCCATTTTTGATGCGCCAGCAGATCAAGAAGTACCAGTAGGTATCAAAAACTTCTATGCTCTTAATATTTTTGAAGGAAAATTAAACGGTGAACACTGGTTCAGTGTACCCCCAGAAATTGAATCAAAAGAATGTTTAGACATCACTAGCACGTACTTTATCACATCTGAATTGGATGAAGATGGTGAAGCGATTGTGGAACCTGCCATGCGTTGGACTTGGGACAAACAAGCTGGAGACTGCGATTGGATGGGAATGGGCCTCGGTTGGGACGGTTGGTCTGGAAAAGACCTAAGTCAAATTACCGATAAAGCAGCCATTCAATTAAAGGTAAGATCCGTAAAAGGAGATCTTAAATCATTACCCCTAGCGGCATGTCTTGAAGATTACGGTGACAATCAATTGTGGATAGGGTTTCACCCTCAAGTAATTGAAAATGGAATCATCAAAGAAGATGAATGGTCAAACGTAACCCTTCCCCTAGCAGAATTTGAGTGGGACATTGCTCAAGACATAGACATGTCTAACATCAAGCAAATGATTGTACAATTTGAAGCTGCAGGTGACCTTTATGT
>JAQWKY010000062.1 GCA_029247585.1 Flavobacteriales bacterium
TCCTGCGCATTATAGATTCCGAATGAAACAAATGTGCTTATTGCAGGATGTTCAAATTGTAGATTTGAATGAAGAGGTTTACACCATCAGCTTTTAATATTCACTCATTTATCCGTAGTAGTTTTGACGTAACCATTCTCCTAAAACGATGGTAAGTGCATGACTTACATTCATCGATTTATTGTGCCCTTTCATGGGTATGTATATTGATTTTTCACATTCTTTCAATACGCTGTCGTCCAATCCAACTTTTTCATTTCCAACAAAGAATGCTGTTTTGTTTGGTAATTTCGTCTCATACAGGTCCGATGATGGAGTAGCTGTTTCTATGGCAATAAGATTATAGTCTTCTGGAATGTGTTGCTTCCAGTTTTCTGTGGAACAGAAATGCCATTCTACAGCTTTGTAACTTGTCTGAGCAGTTTTTTTAATGTTTCGCTCCCTGAATGAAGGGTTTTCATCAACAAAGAGAACTTTTTCACAAGCCATATTATCTGCTAGCCTCAATACATTTCCTAAGTTATTTGGGGTATTCAGTTTCCAACAAACAATAATGGGATGTTCTTGGTTTTTAGTACTTGTATTTTTTGATTCAAAAAAGGTTCTTGATTTGATGTATTCAGCCATAAGACGAATATAGAATAAAACAAGGATTTATTCAGGAAAGGAGTATAACAAAAAAAGCCTGTCAATTAAGACAGGCTTTATAATGTTTAGTTGAAAAAGTAATCTATTAAACGGTTTTAACGTTTACAGCATTTAAACCTTTTCTTCCTTCTTGCAATTCGAATTCAACTGCGTCACCTTCGTTAATTTCATCAATTAATCCAGTTACGTGTACGAAGTATTCTGTTTTTGACTCTTCGTCAACAATAAATCCAAATCCTTTAGACTCATTGAAGAATTTTACTGTTCCTTTGTTCATAGTAGTAAGATTATACAGTTTTAACGTTTACAGCGTTTAAACCCTTTCTACCTTCTTGCAATTCGAATTCAACGACATCGCTTTCGTTAATCTCATCGATTAATCCTGTTACGTGTACGAAGTATTCTGTTTTTGATTCTTCGTCAACAATAAATCCAAAACCTTTAGACTCATTGAAGAACTTTACTGTTCCTTTGTTCATAGTGTAATTTGTAAATTTAAAGAGCAAAGATAGTCTTATATATTGAATATATAAGATTTCGGTTGTATTTATTGCATTTCACTCGAACCGCATCATTAAAAATCGGAGTCATAGGTCTTACGAGAATTGGCTATTAAATTGTTGATTTCGTCCAATTCTTTTTTGCTTAGGTCTCTCCATTCCCCATATGGAATGTCGAGTTTGATATTCATTATACGTATTCTCTTGAGTTTATATACCTCATAATTAAGATAGTCACACATTTTACGAATCTGTCTGTTCAATCCTTCTGTTAAAGTGATTCTAAAATAGAATTTATCAATTTGTTCTACTTCACATTTTTTAGTAACGGTATCCATAATGGGTATTCCGTTTCCCATTTGTTCAATAAATTTTTTAGTGATGGGTTTATTTACTCTTACCTCATAAACCTTTTCGTGGTTGTTTCTTGCTCTTAGTATTTTGTTAACGATATCACCATCACTGGTTAGCAAGATTAATCCCTCACTGGGTTTGTCCAGACGCCCAATTGGAAATATGCGTTTGGGGTGCCCTATGTAATCAACAATATTATCTTTTTCTGCTTTGGTATCTGTAGTACAAACAATGCCTCTTGGTTTGTTCAGGGCTATGTAAACGTGATTTTCTTCCGGAGCTGAAATCAGGTCCCCATCAACATAAACTTTATCATCTGAAGTGATTTTAGTTCCTTTTTCTGGCACCTGTCCGTTTATGGTAACACGCCCTTCTTCAATGAGTTTATCAGCAGCTCTGCGAGAGCAGTAACCTACTTCGCTAAGATACTTGTTGATTCTCTTAAGTTGAACTTCTTTCATTTCTCTAGGTTGTTGATTTTTGTTGTCTACTAAAATACTTTCTACCTTCCACTTATATAATTCGTACTCTAATCTTCTTCTTTTTTAATTTTGTATTGTTTAGTTTTTTAATGAGGTTATCAGCCTTTTCTGTAGGAACGGAAACAAAGGCACAATCTTGTTTCAACTCAATGGTACCTAATTCATCCCCAATAAGGCCACCTTGTTTGAAAAATAAACCGGCGATATCTCCTTTTGAAATTTTGTCTTTCCTACCGCCAGAAATAAATAAAGTAGATTTTCTGGTGGTTTCGGGAGGTAATACCCCGGTTAGTTTTTCTTCTTCCATCTTATTGATGAAGTCGGGTAATTTTTCATCTTTCCAATGAAGAACATAGGCGGTACCCTGTTTATTCATTCGAGCAGTTCGCCCATTTCTATGGGTAAATTCTTGACGACGCATTGGAAGGTGGTAATGGATGATGAATTTTATTTCAGGTACATCTATTCCTCGTGCAGCTAAATCGGTAGCAAGAATTAACTGATGGGTTCCATTACGAAATTTAATGAGTGCTCGTTCTCTATCTTTTTGCTCCATACCTCCGTAAAAACAACCGTGATTAATGTTGTTAGCTGTCAGGTGCTCACTTACTCTGTGTATAGATTCTTTAAAATTACAGAAGATGATTCCGGGTTGGTTTCCAAGGTGGTCGAGTGCCTGAACCAAGGTTTCCAATTTATCTTTAGAAGGAGAAATGATTGATTTTACTTTGAGTTGAGACTCTCCTTCTTTCAAGTAGTTTACATACACGGGGTTTGTGAGGCCTACAAATTTCGGTACCCGTACTTTTTGTGTAGCAGAGGTAAGTATTTTCTTTTTGACCCTTGATATTGATGAGCAAATGTCCGTCATTTCTTTTTCGAAGCCAACTTCTAAAGATTTGTCAAATTCATCCAGAACTAAGGTTTTAATATTTGTGGTTGAAAATGTATTTCTTCGAATGTGATCAGAAACTCTACCTGGTGTTCCGACAAGGATTGCAGGACGGTGTTTTAAGTCAATTTTATCTTTTGAAAACAATCGACCTCCATAAACCACAGAAGTTTTGTAGCCAGAGCCCATTTCGCGAAGGACTTGTTCAATTTGTATGGCTAACTCTCTTGAGGGAGCAACAATCAAAGCTTGAACTTCTTCACATGAGGGATCTAGTTCGGCAATAATGGGCAATAAGAAAGCTAGGGTTTTACCCGTTCCAGTAGGAGATAATAGGATAATGTCGGAACAAGAATGTATTGCTAATTGTGCTTCCTCTTGCATAGGATTTAGCTTCTCTATACGAAGTTTGTTGAGGATGCTATTTTGATTTTTTAGGGCTTGCGACATGACGCAAATATACTTTAATTCATTTTTTTGTTTTGCAAAAAAAATCCCTTCCAAAAGAAGAGATTTTAATATTCTTTGCCAGACTAGTGTTCATGACCCCCTGGGCCGTGAACGTGACCGTGTTCTATCTCTTCTTTGGTAGCTTCTCTTACTTCAACTACGGATCCCGTGAAGTGAAGATCTTGGTCAGCTAACGGGTGATTGACATCCATAGTAACTGTTTCTTCATTTATCGAGACTACTTTCGCAGGGACAACCTGTCCATTTTGATCTTGCAAAGGAAGTACATTATCCACGACAACTTCTTTGATGAGTTTGTCATCTTGCTTGAACATATCCTGAGGTAATTCAATGACAGCCTCTTCATTTCTTGTACCGTATGCGTTTTCAGCTTTGATTCCAAATGAAAATGTTTCACCGACATTTAAATCAATAACTTGTGCTTCAAATTCAGGAATCATTTGTTTGACGCCAGATAAAAACACTAAGGGTTGTTTACCTTCTGTGGTTTCTATCATTTCTCCTTCCGCATGGTCTCTAAATAATTTATAGTCTAGAGATACTACTTTGTGTTTTACTTCACTCATGTGATTAAATTTTTTGCAAAAATAAACTTAATAACGGTGTCAAGAACTTTTTTAACAGATTAATTGTTTAACCTACAGTTAAGTGAGCATTAGGGTATTCGTAGTTGTGAGATTTCATCTTGCTACTCAATGCAAAGGCTAGAGTTAATGTTCCAATCCTACCCACGAACATACAAATCATGATAATGACTTTTCCAAAGGAAGATAAGTCAGCAGTTATTCCAGTTGAAAGTCCAACGGTAGAAAATGCAGAAACAGCTTCGAAAGCAATGGGCATCAGGCCTTTATCACCATCACTTATACTAAGAATAAAAATAGCTAAAAAGATTGCTGAAGATGAGAAGAGAAATATTGAAAATGCTTTGTGAAGTAGTTCTGGTGAGATGGTACGTTTACCGATTTCAATTCTTTTTTGGCCTCTAATTGTATTCATTGCAGAATAGATGATTAATGTAAATGTTGAGGTTTTAACCCCTCCACCCGTAGAACCTGGTGATGCTCCAATAAACATCAGAAAGATGAAAATAATCAACATTGGAGTTCCAATCATGGAAAAGTCTACAGTATTGAACCCAGCAGTTCTTGCTGTTATTGATTGAAAAAAGGAAGTAATCAATTGCCCTTCGAGCCCCATTCCGTTGAGTGTGTTTTGCTGTTCTAGGAAGTAGAACATTAGCATACCAAACGCAATGAGGAATAGTGATGTATAAAAAGAAATTTTAGTACTTAGTTTGAGTCCAAGCCATGGAGTTTTTAGGGTTCTTTTTATTCGTTCAAAATTAAATAAGTCCTCAATAACTGGAAACCCTATGGAACCGAAAAAGATAAGTCCAGCAATAATAAGGTGCATGTTAAATGAGTTTTGAATAAGGTGGTCATTGAGTCCATCACTGAATAATGAGAATCCAGCATTGTTGAAAGCCGAAACCGAATGAAAAATGGAGTAAAAGAATTGTTCTTCTAAGTGTGCAAATTTGATTTCAGGGTTCCAGGTAAAATACAGTAAAATCATCCCTATAGTCTCCATAAAAAAACTGAACAGGAATATTTTTCTCAAAAGGCCTTTCCCACTCAAAAGGGATTCAGAACTGAAGTTTTCTTGTAGGATGGTTTGGTGTTTTATTCCTAATCCTTTTTTAGAGAAAATTGCAAACAACGTGGCAAAAGATATGATGTTAAGCCCTCCAAGTTGAATTAATAACATCAGAACAATGTGCCCTTTTTGTGTAAAGTATGTAGCAGTATCTACGACAATTAATCCGGTAACACAGCTGGCACTTATTGAGGTGAATAATGCCTCGAAAAAAGGCATCATATGGACTTCCTCAGTCATTTCAGGCATCATCAATAAGCCTGTTCCAATCAGAATGAGAAGTATGAATGAGAATATCAGTAACCGAGGAGGGTTTACTTTTAAGAATGAAAGTTTAGGGCTGGCTTTCCCGAGTCCAATACCTACCAAAACAAAAAAGTAGCATTGGATGAACAGCATGTAAAAGTTTTCTAAATGAAATAACTCTATTTCATTCCCGATAGCGTTCAGTAGGGATTGTTCAAAGATTAAACGTGAAACAGCATTGATGAGAATTAAAAACAATAGGAGCCCCTCAAACCAAGTTTCACGAATTAATTTAAAGGGTTCGTAGGAGTATAATATATCAACGAGATACTTAATAATGTAAAAACCAAAACTGGCTTTTATAAAGATGATAATCCAATTTTTAATCTCTGTGTTTGGGTCAAAACCGAATTGATAAACAAGCAGAGACAAAATAAATGTAGCAGTGATAAAACTACCTATTTTGAAAAGTCTCAAAACAAGTTCTTTACTGTCGTAAAGTGCTAGATTAATTTTTTCTCGTATGGATCTGATCGACATACTTTGTTTACTTGTTATTGAAGATTTATATTTAATAAATCGTCCTTTAGAATAGGTACAACCCCTACTTTCTCACAAACCAATCCTCCAGCTAAGTTATCAATTCTCATTAAAAGTTCACTTTCTAGCTTACATGCAAGTGCGAGTGCGGCAACGGATACAACTGTGTCTCCGGCTCCTGAAACATCAACAATTGTTCTTTTATGTGCCTTTTCTCTGAAGATATTTTCTTTGTTTTGAAAATAGACACCGTATTCAGATAGGGTAAGTAATACACCTTTGGCTTTGAGTTTCGTTCTGAGAATTTCAACGTATTTAGATAGATCTGATTCAGATTGAACGTCAAATTCTACGTTCATACCCTCTTTAATTTCTTTGAGATTGGGTTTGAATATATCTACTCCTTTGTAGGCGAAAAAGTTATTTTTTTTCGGATCTACAATGGTTGGAATGCCTTTTTCAGTTGCAGATTGGATGGCTGTTTTTATGAGTTTTTCACTCAAAAGGCCCTTGTTGTAGTCTTCGAAGATGATGACGTCGAAGGTATCAGTGAGAATTCTATTTTTTAGATTCTCGATAATTTTTTCATCCCGAATCATTGACACCTCTTCCTCATCTATTCTTAAAAGATGTTTATTATCGCTAATGATTCGCGTTTTAACCGTTGTATTCCGATTGGATATTCTTTGAATTCCTTCAGTTGAAAGATTCTGTTCCTCCATGAGTTTGAGGAATAAATCTCCATAATAATCACTTCCGATGCTGCTAAAAAGGACAGGAGTTGCTCCAAGGGATTGAATGTTTAGGGCTACATTAGCCGCTCCACCCAGTCTGCTTTCTCGTTTATTTATTTCAACAATAGGGACTGGAGCTTCTGGCGACATGCGATTTACTTCACCCCACATATAGGCATCAATCATGGAGTCGCCTATAACCAATACTCGTTTTGATTCAAATTGATTTAAAATGTTTTCTATTGAACTCATAGATGTTGTTCATGTTCAAAATTAATTAAACATAGTACTAATTTCGGAAGCTTTCAGATACAAAAGAACAAAAAAATCCCCTACATCATGTAGGGGATTTTTTAATTATACTAATTTTTCAAGAGCTGCTTTGATTCGATCAGCAGCTTCGACAAGTTTTTCATCTGCTGCGGCATATGAAATTCGTATGCAATTTGGTGAGCCAAATGCTTCACCCGTTACAGTAGCTACATTGGCTTCGTTTAATAAATACATACAGAAGTCGTTTGCATTTGCAACCTCAGTTCCTTCGAAAGACTTCCCGAAGTAGGAAGATACATCAGGGAAAATATAGAAGGCTCCTTGAGGGATACTCAACTTAAGCCCATCAATTTCTTGCAGTTTAGCGATCATTAAATCTCTTCTTCTGAGAAATGCAGCTCGCATATCTTTTGTAAAGCTAGGGTCAGCAGAAACGGCAGTTTCAGTAGCTTTTTGTGCTATAGAACAAGTTGCTGAAGTTGTTTGACCTTGCATTTTAGTACAAGCTGAGGCCAACCACTTAGGTCCTCCTAAGTAACCAACTCTCCAACCTGTCATGGCAAAGCCCTTGGATACACCGTTTACAGTGATAACTCGGTCTTTAATAGATTCAAACTGACCAATACTTACGTGTTCACCTAGGAAGTTAATGTGCTCGTATATTTCGTCAGAGATGATCATAATCTCTGGGTATTTTTCAAATACTTTAACCAATTCTGCTAATTCTTCTCTGCTGTATACCGAACCCGTTGGATTACAAGGTGTACTGAATAGGAAAGCTTTCGTTTTTGGTGTGATTACTTCTTCAACTTGCTGAGCGCTTACTTTAAAGTCAGCGTCAACCGTAGCTTCAATGACAATAGGTGTACCTTCAGCCATTTTCACCATTTGGTAGTAACTTACCCAATACGGAGCAGGAACAATTACTTCATCACCTGGATTTACAATGGTAAGTAACAATTGGGATAAGGTTTGCTTAGCTCCAGTAGATGCTACGATTTCATCTGCAGCATAGTCAAGGTTGTTATCTCGCTTGAATTTTTTTGAAATGGCATTTCTCAGCTCACCTAATCCAGGAACAGGAGTGTAGTGAGAAAAGTTATCGTCAATCGCTTTCTTTGCAGCTTCCTTTATAAATTCAGGAGTGTCAAAGTCAGGTTCCCCTAAACTTAGTGAGATTACATCTACGCCACTGTCGCTTAATTCACGGCTTTTACGAGCCATAGCGATGGTTTGCGATTCTTCTAAATTTAGAATACGATCAGATAAAATGTTCATGCTTTTGAGGTTAGTGCTTAATATATTTTTTCGTGCCGCAAATATAGTCAAAGAAATTAATTGTAGGCGCTTCGTTTGTTTGATTTTCCCATTATTAAGATAATATATTACAGGGTGTTAGATGGATTTAATACTTGATGAAGCTATTCTGTCAATCTACAATTTTTAAATATCTTTGTGGTATGAGCGAAACCCTACTTTTTTCATCAGATACAACAGCGCATATCAAACGAGGAACAGCACTTCCTGTAATGGAGCATTTTCACACCATTCAAGGAGAAGGTTTTCATTCTGGAGCCCCCTGTTACTTTATTCGATTGGGTGGTTGTGATGTAGGCTGTCCTTGGTGTGATGTAAAGGAAAGTTGGGAGCAAGCGAAACACCCCATTCATTCTGTTGAAGAGATTATTAACTGGGTGCTTACCTCTAATGCTCGAAAAGTTGTTGTTACGGGGGGTGAACCTCTAATGTACTCTCTGGATATTTTATGCGACTTGCTTCATCAGAAAGGCGTTGAGTGTCATATAGAAACATCCGGAGCTCACCCTTACAGTGGAGATTGGGATTGGTTTACCTTGTCACCTAAGAAGCGAAAACTTCCTCAGCCTATCAATTACACAAAAGCAAATGAACTTAAAGTGGTTGTTGCTCGACGTAATGATTTTCAATTTGCTGAAGAGCAAGCTCTAAAAGTAAACCCTGACTGCAAATTGTACCTTCAGCCAGAATGGTCTAAAGAATCTCTTATCCTTCAGGATCTCATATCCTATGTCAAGGAAAATCCCAAGTGGAGTATTTCTTTACAAACGCATAAATACATGGATATCCCTTGATATGCGTATTCTCCTACTTTTCTTTTTTTTAAGCCTTAATCTCTTTGCTCAAGAAACAACTAGGTCTAGAAAGGCTGCGAAAATATTTAGAGAAGCTAAGAGTGCTGTTGCTGTAAAAGACTACCGTTCCGCAAAAGTGTATTTGGAACAAGCTCTAATGATTGATAGTCGTTTTGTTGAAGCCTGGATCCTGTTAGGTGATGTTAGCATGGGGCTTGGAGATAAGCAAGGAGGGATAGAGGCATACAGGAAATCTATACCTGTCGCACCTCGCTTTTCATTTCCGATGTACTATCGTTTGGCTATTGCAGAACATTCCCTTGGTTACTATTCGGAGGCTTTACAGCATATTCGCAAATATTTAAGTTTTAAAAAGGTTTCTGAGAAGTATCGGAAAAAAGCCAATGCGCTAAAAAAATCATGTGAGTTTTCTATCGTTGCGATGAAAAACCCTGTAACCTTCAACCCTGAAAATTTGGGAGAAAACGTGAATACTGAAGCAGATGAATACTTGCCTGCACTTTCTGCTGATGGATCTACATTGATATTTACGAGAAGCAAAAGGGTTGATGGTTCTCGAAATGAAGATTTTTATTTGTCTCTGAACGATACTGAAGGCTGGTCTTTTGCTAAGAATTTGGGGCAACCCATAAATACGCTACAGAATGAAGGGGCCCAATGCATTACTGCCGACGGTAAAACACTTTATTTTACGGCTTGTTCTCGGCAGGATTCATACGGGCGCTGTGATTTGTATTCTTCTGATTTTGTTAATGGATATTGGACGGAACCTTTGAATCTAGGTGAAAATATAAATTCCGAAAGTTGGGAATCTCAGCCGGCTATTTCTTCAGACGGTAGACAATTGTTCTTTGTTTCCAATCGGACAGGAGGTATAGGAGGAAAAGATATTTGGGTTTCCTATAAAAATGCGAAAGGAAACTGGACCCAAGCAAAAAATTTAGGCAAGGATATCAATACAGCTAAAGACGATATTTCACCTTTTTTACACTGGGACAACCAAACTCTTTATTTTTCTTCCAGAGGGTATGTAGGTATGGGAGGTTTTGATGTTTTTCTTTCTCGCTTGGATGAAGTGGGGCATTGGGGGACCGTCAAAAATATGGGCTACCCCATTAATTCTCCTTCGGATGAAAATTCATTGATTGTTGCCAAGGACGGACGAACGGCTTATTTCGCCTCCGCTTATTTTCAAGAAGGTAGAATTGATTTAGACCTTTACACCTTTGATTTACCTGTTGAGAGTAGGGCAAGAGAAGTTGCATACATACAGGGGGGGGTGATTGATGCAAAATCGAAAAAACCTTTAGAAGCTGAAATAGAATTGGTAGATTTAGAATCAAATCGTTCTTACAAGAGCTCTAGAAGTGATGTGGGTGGTGATTTTATGTTTTGTTTGCCTTCTGAAGCCGAATATGCATTGACTGTATTGAAAAAGAACTATCTTTTTTATTCTGAAAATATTAAGATGGAACAAGAGGGAACAATTCTTGTTAAGAATTTCAAGCTACAACCTATAGAGGTCGGCGAGCAAGTTCGGTTGGATAACATTTTCTTTGAAGTAAATTCTTTTGATTTAAAGGATGAATCTGCGACAGAATTGAACAAGATTCTTCAATTTATGGAATCCAACCCTTTTGTTACAGTAGAAATAGCTGGACATACTGATAATAGTGGTTCTCAAAATTATAACTTAGCTCTTTCAGAACAGCGAGCTAAATCTGTAAAAAATGTTTTACTACAAAGAGGATTGCCATCCGATCGTATTCAAACCAAAGGTTACGGAATGATGGAGCCTTTAAATTCCAATACTACTGAGCAGGAAAGAGCTGAGAATCGAAGAACAGAATTGAAAATCATCGCTATCGAATGATACAAGTTGTAGAGTGCCCGAGGGATGCCATGCAAGGTGTCAAGGAGTTTATTCCAACGGAGAAAAAGGCTGAATACATCAACATGCTTTTAAAAGTGGGTTTTCATACCATTGATTTTGGTTCTTTTGTGTCGCCTAAAGCCATCCCACAAATGCGTGATACAGCTGCCGTGCTTTCTAAATTGAATTTAGATGCGACAGATTCTAAATTATTGACAATTGTAGCGAATCGAAGAGGTGCAGAGGAAGCTTCTTCTTTCGATGAGATCCAATATTTAGGGTATCCATTTTCAGTTTCTGAAACCTTCCAGCAACGCAATACAAATCGCTCTATCGAAGATTCTTTACTATTGGTAGAGGAGATGCAGAATTTGTGTGTGGCTAAGAATAAAGATCTGGTCGTTTATCTTTCTATGGCTTTTGGAAATCCTTATGGTGAAGCCTGGGATGTTGATGTCGTAGCAAAGTGGTCGGAGGTTTTAGCCAATATGGGTGTAAAGATTCTAGCTCTTTCAGATACTATTGGTGTTTCTTCTAAGGAAGCTATTACACCTTTATTTTCTCAGCTGATCCCGGAATTTCAGGAAGTAACTTTTGGAGCTCATTTACATACCACGCCTCAATCCTGGAAAGAGAAAGTCTTGGCGGCTTATCAGGCAGGTTGTACTCGTTTTGATACCGCGATACAAGGTTTTGGGGGCTGCCCGATGGCAAAAGACGATCTCACTGGAAATATGCCTACCGAAAAGGTGTTATCCTTTTTAAACGAACAAAAAGAAGATGCCGGCTTAAATGCATTGGCTTTTGAATCGGCTTACAATAAGGCCAGAGAGGTTTTTCTTTGATTTGAAGATTTGAAAACTGATTTTAAGAATGAATTGTCCCTCTGAGCCTATTGAAGAATAAGTCATGCAGTCTTAATGTCTTGAGGTCAAAAAAAAATAACTCATCCCTCATTCTTTTATTACAAATGTAAATTTAGTCGACTTTATCTGACTCTTTTGGCGTATCATATTCTACACCTTTTTCGTTTACTGCAAATAATTTTACTTGTTCAGAAGTTTGTTGAACTGCATCGTATGAATGAGTTTGGCGTAATAATTCGATATTGAAATTTATTTTAGCGTTTAAAGCCTTGAAAACTTTTAGGATGGTTTTAAAACGAGCATCGGTAAAATTGTTTTCAATTTTCGAGATCTGTGCTTTTTGCACGCCAACAAGTTTTCCAAGTTGTTCCTGGGTGAGGTTTCGCTCTTTTCGGGTTGTTTTAATAGCTTCACCAATTAACTCTAAGTTTAATTCGAATTCGTATTTTTCCCGCTTTTCGGTTCCTCGTTTTCCGAGATACCTCTCTTTTGCTTCTTCAAATGTGTATGTTTTCATGACGTTTGTTTTTTTCTTTAAAGTACCGGTTCATTATTTCGATTGCCTTTTCTATCTCCTTTTTTGGTGTTTTTTGAGTTTTCTTAATAATTCCGTGAGTAGCAATAACCACAGTCATTTTATTATCTGATTTATCCCAAAATGCAAAAAGACGATATTGTTTTTTGTTATGTAATGTGCGGAATTCCCAAATATCAGAACCCAGCTTTTTAAATAAGTTACTATCGTTTTTTACCCGAGATTTATCAATGTTAAAAAGGATTTTCTCTCGAGCTTTTTCATCGAGTTTATCAAGAAAGTTAAAAACCTCTTGAAGAAACTCAACTTTAAATTTTATGATCATTTTATTTCAATATTGGTTACAAAAATACTGGTTTCTTTTTTAGGAAACAAGTTTAAATTCAATTATTTATATTTTTAATCGGGTAGGTAAGAGTTTCATAGCTTTTAGTGGTACAGTTGAGACGGTTAATTGTGTTTTATTAGTTTTTGGTTTCTTTTTTCATTAGTTGTACTATTTCTTTAGCTTGTTCAAAATGTCTAAGTTCATGAGTGATGATTATTAAATAGTGTTTTAGGTTTAGTTGATTAATCCTATTTTGTATGTTTCCAGAGCTCTTTTTCTTGCAAATTTATGATCAATGATGGGTTGAGGATATTGGTCTGAATTATATTCAGGAAGCCATTTCTTAATGTAGATCTTGTTTTTATCGAATTTTTTTTGCTGTTCTATGGGATTAAAAATTCTAAAATAGGGAGCAGCATCACAACCTGTCCCTGCAGCCCATTGCCAATTTCCATTATTGGAGGATAGTTCGTAGTCCAATAATTTTTTTGCAAAATATGCTTCCCCAAGTCGCCAATCGATAAGAAGATGCTTACATAAAAAACCTGCAGTGATCATTCGTACACGATTGTGCATGTAGCCCGTTTCATTTAATTGACGCATACCGGCATCTACAAGGGGATAACCGGTTTTACCCTGACACCATTTTTGAAAATCAGAAGGATTATTCAACCATTTTATGGCCTTGTATTTTGGTTTAAAGTTTTCAGTAACTACATGTGGGAAATGATAAAGGATCTGCATAAAGAATTCACGCCAGATGAGTTCGCTTTGGAAAACATGATTTTCGGGTTTAAGCTTTGACAGCACTTCACGTATGCTTACGGTTCCAAAGCGAAGGTGTGGACTTAAGTAGCTGGTTTGGTCTGTGTGAGGATAATCTCTTGATTTTTCATATTCATCTATTTTCGAGAGGTCAAAGTTTTGAACTGTAATGTGAGACTTTTTTATTCCCAATTGATCCATACTTGGAAATGGTCTTATTTCTCGATAGAAATGATAGTAATTTAGTTCGGATGAATATTGATCTTGCTCAAATAATTCCAGCCATTTTTTCTTGTAGGGTGTGAATATTGTGTAAGGTTTGTTGTCATTTTTAAGTACATCATTTTCTTCATGGATGACTTGATCCTTTAAGGAGAAAAAAGAAACGCCATTTTTTTCTAATAGTTTTTGGATATTACGATCACGATCTCTGGCATAAGGTTCATAATCTTTATTTACGAATACATTTTCTATTTCGAATGTTTTGATTAACTCTTTCCATATTTTTATGGGTTTTCCTTTTAGACAAAGCAAAGAAGAGTCATATTTTTTAAGGATCTGATCGATTCTGTTTAAGTTATGGTAGATGAAGTTTACACGCGGGTCGTTACCCGGTAATTCTTTTAAAATTTCATCATCGAAAATGAAAATAGGAAGTACTTTTAGATTTTTACGAATGGATTGATTCAAAGCTGTATTATCCCTTAACCTTAAATCTCTTCGGAACCAAAAAATAGAAATTTTCATAGATGACTTTTGTCATGTTAATAGTAAATTTTAAACTTAAAAATACCTTTATAATTTATTTAGTTTGATAGTTTCTTTAGCATTCCTTTAAAAATGAACTTATGAAAAATGAGTGTGGATAACCAATAGAACCTTCCCAAGACGCCTAAAGGTCTAAAAGTACTGGTTTGAATGATCTTTCCGGATTCTAATTTGAATTCAAGCCAAGCGTCGCCCGGCAGTTTCATTTCAGCGAAAAGTAGCAACCTTCCTTCTTCTTTATTAGCGTAAAGAACTCTCCAAAAATCAAGTGTATCACCTGCAAATATTGAGTTTTTAGAGGTACGCCCTCTTCGTAAACCAACGCCCCCAACTAATTTATCAATAAAACCCCTAATTTTCCAAAGCCAATTTCCAAAATACCAACCATTTGCACCTCCAATAGACCAAATTTTTTCTAGACAATCTTCATGGTTTTTGTATTTTTTTTGCTGTTCATCTTTGTAGCAGCCGAATGAAGGAACCTTAATAAAATCTGAAATATTGATGTTTATATCACTGCTTATGTAAGAATCTTTCCAACTTGAGATAATTTGATTGTTCTGAATTTTATCAAAAGCACTTCTTAAAGCGTCTTTATATGTTAAGGGTTTAATTCCTAAAATAGTATTGAGATGATGGTTTCGACATATGATTTCAACCTTCATGCTATTTACAAGTGATACAGCTAGTTTGTAAGAAGTAGAAGTAATAAAATACAGCCAATAAGAAGATATTCTTGGACTCATCACGGGCACGATAAAAATTTTACGATAAAAATTTCTTACTCTGGCAAAGTCGAGAAGCATGTTTTTGTATGATAGTACGTCAGGACCACCAATATCAAAGTTACGATTAAATGTTTTTTGATTGAACAGGCATTTAGAAAGGAATAAGAGAACATCTGATATTCCTATAGGTTGGCATTTTGTTTTAAGCCACTTAGGAGCAATCATTACAGGTAGTTTTTCTACTAGATCTCTTATGATTTCAAAAGAAGCACTTCCTGAACCAATAATAATCCCTGCCCTTAAGGATGTGAAATTGTAACTTCCTTCACTGAGAATCATTTCAACATTTTTTCTTGATGTCAAATGTTTTGATAATCTACTATCGTTAATAATTCCACTCAGGTAAATCAGGTGCTTAATGCTTGTGTTTTTTAGTGCATTTTTAAAGTTTAATGCTGACTTTTCTTCTAGAGGTAAATAGTCTTTGGAGGAAGACATGGAGTGAACCAAATAATAGGCTCCATCAATATCCTTTGGGATCAGTTTCAAAGAATTTTGGTCTAATAAATCCAATTTGATTACCGTGATGTTTTGTCTGATTGATTTTGACGTATGAAATCTATCTAAGTCTCTAACACAACAAACTATATTGTGGCCTTGATTAACCAAAATCGGCAGCAGTCGTTTCCCAATGTATCCCGTGGCACCTGTTAGTAATATTTTCATTTAGATTAATTAGCCCTAAGGTTATTCAGATTTATTTAATTGATCAATTTGGTCTAGAATTTCATTTGCTTCGAACATTTTACGATCACTTAGTTTACGATTAACTTTTGAATGTTTATGAGCTTCTTCCAGAAGTTTTTTATACTTTAATTGAAGCTTTTCAACTTTTGATTTTCTTTTAAATATTCCAAACATAATTTATTATTTGTAGTGTTGATTTCAATTATTTCTAATCGAATTAGATGTTCTATTTTTTACTGTATTTCCCAAGGAGTTTATCTTATTCAACTAATATACTTCCCTACTTTATTAAGCAAACATTCGTACATCTTTAGTAATCAAACATATAGCTATTTACTTATTAAAAGTATATTTTAATTGGGAATAAATAAATCTAAATAATCTTTTTGTATTGTGGTATATTTGCTGCGAATTAAACAGCGGTTATTTTGAAGAGTTTTAAAGAATTAGGTGTACACAAAGATTTTGTAAAAGCATTAGAGGGTTTGAATATCACTACGCCTACAGAAATCCAAAATTTAGCGATCCCGGTATTGTTGAATGCTAAAACTGATTTAGTAGGTCAGGCACAAACGGGAACCGGAAAAACGGCTGCTTTTGGATTGCCACTTCTTCAAAGTATCGATGTTTCTCGCAATGAGATTCAAGGTCTTATTCTTTGTCCTACACGTGAGTTAGGACAACAGATCGCAAAAGCTTTATTCAGATTTACGAAGTTCTCAGATAAAATTTTTACCGAAGCTGTTTATGGGGGAGAAAAGATAGATCGTCAGATCGGAGCTTTGCGTAGACCAACACACATCGTGGTGGCTACTCCGGGTAGACTTATCGATTTATTGAAGCGAAAGGCATTGAGTTTGGATAAGGTGAAAACGGTTATCTTAGACGAAGCTGACGAAATGTTGAGTATGGGTTTTAAAAAGGAGCTCAACCAAATTTTAGATTTCGTTCCTAAAGATGCCAACAAATGGTTGTTTTCTGCAACGATGCCACATACCATTCGCGAAATTATCAAAGAGCACCTTTCTGCTGATGCGCCTAAGATCGAGACGAGTGGAAAGACTTTAGTTAACGAAAATATACAGCATAAATACTTTGTTTGCGACGAAGATGAAAAACTTCACGTTTTGATGCAATTCATTAAGTCGCAACATAAAGATAGAGGTGTCGTATTCTGTAGAACAAAGAAAGCTACACAGCACTTGGCTAAACAGCTTATCGCTAAAAATGTAGCTACCGATGCCATTCATGGTGATCTATATCAAAAGGAACGTGAAAAAGTTCTTCGTGCTTTTAAAAAGGAAAATCTACAACTTATCGTGGCTACCGATATTGCTGCTAGAGGATTAGATATAGAGGCACTTTCTTACGTGGTTCACTATCAGTTGCCCGAAAGTGAGGAGTATTACACACACCGAAGTGGACGAACTGCTCGTGCCGGAAATGTAGGGGTCTCTATGGCTTTTGTGACCGCCTTCGAAAGAAAAAAATTAATGGACTACGAAAAGACGTTGGGGATTACTTTCGAGAGAGTTCGTTAGTAATTTGAAATAGTTTTGAGTGTTGAATTACCCTTTCAAATCTAAATGCTCACTATCGACCATGTCCACCCATTTCTTCATCTTCTTTTGGATGATCTTAAAGTGGTGTTTGTCTTCGGGAGTGATTAAAGAAATCGCATCTCCGGGTGATTCGGCTCTACCTGTTCTACCTATTCGGTGAATGTAATCTTTAGGTGAGCGAGGTAGTTCGTAGTTAATGACATGTGGGAGGAATTCAATATCGATACCACGAGCCAGCAGATCTGTTGCGACCAGTACTCGAAGTGTCCCCGCTTTAAATCTCGCTAAGGAATCAAGCCTTGCGGTTTGACTTTTCTTACTGTGAATTGCAGAAGCGTCAATGCCATTTTTACGGAGTTTATCGGCTACATTATCCGCCTTATAAGTAGATGCGGTAAATACTAAACTTGTTTTAAGTCCCCATTCTTAATTAAATAACGAAGAAGTGGACCTTTCTTTTCTTCGCTAACCCAGTAACCTACCTGTTTAATTAATTCTATTGAATCTTTTTCAGCTTCAATTTTTATAAGAACCGGTTCTTTAAGGATCAACTGATTGATGGCGTCAATATCTTCGCTTAAGGTTGCTGAGAATAGTAAATTCTGACGTCTTTTAGGGATGAGTTTAAAGATGCGGTCAATTTCATCTTTAAAGCCCATACTCAACATTTTGTCAGCTTCATCCAGAACAAGCGTCTTAATTTCGGATAGATGTACGGCATTGGATTCTACTAAGTCTAACAGTCTACCCGGAGTAGCTACCAATACATTCACATGATTTAGCGCTTGCATTTGTGGATTGATGGAAACCCCGCCATACACAGCTAATGTTTTTATTCTTTCAGGAAGCGATGAACCAAATTGCTGAAATACATCTTTTACCTGAACGGCGAGTTCGCGTGTTGGAACTAATACCAGAACATTTACATGACGGTTTTTAGTGCTAGAATTCTTTTGCAGCTTGTCCAGGATTGGAAGTACATAACTCGCCGTTTTCCCCGATCCTGTTTTCGCAATTCCCAGTACATCTTTACCATTTAAAACAGCAGGAATAGCCTGGTCTTGAATCGGGTAGGGTTTTGTGAATTTTTGATCTGTTAGTACTTTTAATAAAGAGCCTGATAAACCTAAAGATGTAAATGACATATGTTGTGTTGTAGTGATGTTATGATCTGCGCAAATGTAATGAAATGGCCTTTTTATTTGTTTATTTTAGAAATACTCATTCTGCAATTGCTCGTTTAATTCCTGAACAGGCAAGCCCACTACGTTAAAGTAAGAGCCCTCAATTTTAGTGATCCCTATGGCGCCGATCCATTCCTGGATTCCATAAGAGCCCGCCTTATCAAAAGGTTTGTAATTTTCTATGTAGTAATTGATCTCTGAAGATGCAAGTTCTTTAAAAAAGACTTTTGTGGTATTGGAAAAAGAAACGGTTTTGTCTTTCGATTTTATGCAAACACCTGTCATTACTTTGTGACTACGATTTGATAAACTTTCAAGCATTTTAACAGCTTCGGTTTTGTCTTTGGGTTTTCCCAGTATCTGTTCATCCAGAATAACTACAGTATCAGCAGTGATTACAATCTGGTCGGTACGTATGTCGGTAAAAGCGGCAGCTTTTAGATGCGCCAGATATTCGGCTACTTTGCTAACATCAAGCGACTCAGGAAAGACTTCATTCACCTCACGTACCTCAACCGTAAAATTGAGATCCAAAAGCGCTAAGAGTTCTTTTCTCCTTGGAGACTGTGAAGCTAGGATGATGTTTTTCATTAAGTTAAAGGTTAAAAGTTAAAAGTTTGTCCATGCCCAAATAATGTTCACCGTTTTTAATAACTTCAATCCCTATCGACAGCATCGCGACAAAACTCATCCCTCATCTCGGGTCACTGATTAATAAAGAAACACAAACTAACAATTCCTGCAAAAATGATAAACTTATTAAGTTTGGAGATGCGTTCATAGTCCGTGGCTTTTTGAGCCTGGTAGATCCATACATTCAATAAGAATAAAGGACTTATTAGGAATACCAAAGCATAGGCTAATGCTGGAAGTTGTGTTTTGAATTCGTAGATGGCTATTGTAATGACCATAAAAGCTGTAAGTACGCTTAACCACTTTACAAATTCTTTTGTTTTGGTTAATCCCCAAACGGTTGGAAGCGTTCGGATCTTAAATTTATCATCGCCTTCAACGGTTCTTAGGTCTTTAATAATTTCTTGCATCAGGCTACAGATAAATGCAAAAGCAGCGTAAATGTATACGATGATTAGGGTGTGACAACTTGCTTCGTGATCGTATTTCGGAAGGATTTCGAAAGCTGCGAGTGAGAACACAAAGATGGCACATAGTTTAGCTACAATAAAATTCCCTACAAATAGCAAACGTTTAAGTCTTAGACTGTAATCCCATAACATGTAAGCTCCAATAGCCATAATAAAACCCAAAATCAGGTAATGTACTTTATAGGCAATGTAAAAGCCCAATAATAGGCCTGTAGAAGTCAGGAACACGTGAAGTGTTAATGCGACTCTACGTTTGATACTTCTGCCTACGATTACATCTTCATTCTGATTTTCAGTATCAACCCGAATGTCAAAATAATCATTGATCACATAACCACCGGCTGCAATTAAGATCATACTAAAAACGAGTAGTGCAAACTGTACATCGCCCAAAACATTTGTTTTACCATAGGCAGGGATCAGCAGGCTGTAGCGCAGCAGGTATTGGATGAGCGCCATGACTACTAAATTTTGAAAGCGTACAAGTTTTAGATAGTTCACTGATCTATGTTAAAAGTTGAAAATTAAAAGTTAAAAATTCGTCATTAAATAGATCTTGTAGAACTGTCATTGATCCATTTTCCTTGAATTTTAAGCGTCTGTTCAATCACGTCACGTGCGCAACCTTCCCC
>JAQWKY010000066.1 GCA_029247585.1 Flavobacteriales bacterium
AGAGCATTTGGTTTATGGTCCTTTCAGACCGGTTTACGTAGTGAGCAGGCAAATACAGAATCTTATCTGGATAATAACGACTCTACTTACAAAGCTGATTATTTAGAGCTTTATCCAAGTTTACATTTAAACTACAAATTGGATGAGTCTTCATCCATTCAGGCGAGTTATTCAAGGCGAGTAAACCGTCCTGGATTCCATGCTTTAAATCCTTTTCCTAAATATTCTGATCCTTACAATCTAAGAATGGGAAATCCTTTCTTAAAACCTGAGTTTGTGAATGCTGTAGAGCTAGGTTATCAGAAATTTGATGAGGGAACAACCCTTAGTGCTTCCATCTATGTAAAAGATATTAATGATAAGCAACGTCGCTACATAAGCGTTGATTCTAGCAATGTGTCTACGGTAACTTACCAAAATTTAAATGGTTCTTTAGACATAGGGTTTGAATTTATGTGGTCGAAACAAGTTAGTAAGACTTTTAATTTTATGCTGAGCTCAAATATTTATCATTCCAAAATGGATGCTTCAAACCTCACCAGAGCATACGATGAATCTACCATAGGGATGAGGTCAGGTTTTAATGCAGGATGGAAGAAGAACGGACATAAGATCCAATTGTCGGGATGGGTACGTCCGGGAGGAGAAGTAGGTCAGGGGAAAATGAAGACCATGTTCAACACCGATTTGGTGTATGCTAAGACTATTTTTTCTAACAAAGGTAAATTGACCTTAAAGCTTAGTGATGTCTTTAACACAAGCGGTTTTGGAATTGACACCTTCGGTGAGAGGTTCGATCAGTCTTTCACCTACAAAAGACGCTCGCAAATACTCAGTCTAAGTTTAAGTTGTAACTTTGGTAATAATAATGAAAATCGCTCGTCGTCAAAAAGAAGAGGTAGTTATAGCAGTCCTCGTGATACCGATGGGGGATTTTTTTAATACATATTCATGAAAAGAAATTTACTTTTTCTCCTACTTTTATTTAATACTGTCATCTTCGCTCAAGACTATTTTACTCTTAGCGGTTTTATTCGTGAAGCGGAAAGTTCAGAAGATCTTATCGGTGCGAATGTGGTTTGCGAAAATTTAAAAATTGGAGCTACGACCAATGCCTATGGATTCTATTCAATTCGTTTGCCAGAGGGTACGCATACCATTAGGTATTCATTTATCGGTTATGTCGATCAAGTGTTTGAACTCAGTGTTTCTGAAGACAAAAAGAGAGATGTTTTTCTCCAAAATTTTGTTGAACAACTTACAGAAGTTGTCTTGGAAGATGAAGCGAACCTTAAGGTTCGTTCCATAGAGATGAGTGTTAATAAATTGGAAACAAAGGCTGTTAAGCAACTAGCAGCTATCGGAGGTGAGGTAGATATCATCAAGAGTATACAGCTGTTGCCAGGTGTTACGAGTGTGGGAGAAGGTGCAAATGGATTTAACGTTCGTGGGGGTGCTGCGGATGAAAACTTGGTTTTACTTGACGAGATGACGCTTTACAACGCTTCTCATTTGTTTGGTTTCTTTTCCGTTTTTAATGCAGATGCAATTAAAGACATGAAGCTCTACAAGGGAGGTATCCCTGCTGAATATGGTTCTCGGGTGTCTTCGGTTTTGGATGTCCGACAAAAGGAAGGAAACTTAAATTACACGGAAGCTTCTGGTGGTATAGGTCTGATATCAAGTCGTTTTATGGTTGAAGGCCCTATGTGGGATGAAAGTTCATTTATGGTTGCTGGACGTAGGTCTTACGGTGATTTGTTTTTGGCTTTCTCCAAAGATTCTGCCTTGAGAGATAACAAGTTGTATTTCTACGACTTGAATATGAAGGTGAATACTTGGCTCGGTAAAAAAGATCGATTGTTCTTATCGTCATATATGGGGCGAGATGCCTTTAAATTTGGGAGTCTATTCGCTTCCTCATGGGGTAACGAAACCATCAACCTAAGATGGTTGCACCTTTTTTCAGATCGGACGCTATCTAACTTGTCCTACAATTTTAATGACTACGATTATTTAGTTTCCATATTACCTGAAGGCTTTGAGTTTGATTGGAAGTCCAAGATTAGAAATCATCAACTCGAGTATGATGTTTCCTATTATCACAGTAATGAACATCAGATTAAAGGAGGACTGTCGTTTAATAAATATGATTTTGAACCCGGTTTGATTGCTCCTGCGGCTGACAGTTCGGCAATTGTTACTTTTGATATGAGAGATAAGTTTGCTTACGAAACGGCTTTGTTTGTTCAAGACGAGTGGAAAGTTTCGGAGCGCTTGTTGGTAAAAGCTGGGCTCAGATGGTCTTCTTTTTACCGAATGGGTAGAGATACTATTTTGGTTTACGATAACAATGCTCCGATTACTTATGATGCAAGTTTGGCTCAGTATACAAACGGAGCTGTTGTAGATTCTCTTTTTTACGACGCCAATGCTTTGGTGAAAAGTTATTCAAATTTGGAACCTAGATTGTCCATGCGTTACCAACTCGATGAATCCAATTCCCTTAAAGCGAGTTATCAGAAAATGAACCAATACATGCATTTAATTACCAATGCGAGTTCTCCAACTCCATTAGATATTTGGGCGCCTTCAGGACCTTTCATCAAGCCATTGAAAAGTCAGCAATATGCCTTGGGGTATTTTTACAGCTCAGACAATCAAATGTGGGATTTTACCAGTGAATTGTATTACAAGTCTTTGGACAATGTGACGGATTATGTGGATGCTGCAGATTTGGAATTTAATAACCATCTCGAAACGGAAATTCTTTACGGTAAGGGAAGGGCTTATGGTTTAGAGTTGATGGTTGAAAAGAAGTTAGGGAGGCTTACCGGATGGCTGTCTTATACCTATGCGAAAACGGAAAGTAGGGTTTCGGGGAACGGAACCGGCGGTCCAGGAATTAATTTGGGGAAGTGGTATCCAAATCCACAAGATAAAACGCATGATTTGTCTTTGGTTGCATTTTATAAATTGAATAACAAGTGGTCTTTTTCCTCCAACTTTGTCTATGCAACTGGAATTCCTACAAACTACCCTGAAGGAAAGTATGAATATGAGGGGATTGTAGTTCCACATTATTCGGGTTCAAGAAATCAAGAACGTCTAGAAAATTATCACCGATTGGATTTTGCAGCCACGCTAAGACCTCGGGGGAATGACCGTAGAGAATGGGTTTTT
This sequence comes from Flavobacteriales bacterium, assembly GCA_029247585.1. Classification (GTDB taxonomy): domain Bacteria; phylum Bacteroidota; class Bacteroidia; order Flavobacteriales; family UBA7430; genus UBA7430. The sequence continues at coordinate 3,184 of JAQWKY010000066.1, forward strand.
AGCATCTATAATATTTACAACCGAAAAAATGCTTCATCACTTTATTTTAGAGAAAGTGAAGATTTTGCCGGACAAACCGAAGCCGTAAAACTGTCCATTTTCCCTATTGTTCCTAGTGTCTCATATAATTTCAAATTCTAATGAAAAAAGCAAGTATCTACAGTCTGATTCTCATTCTTTTTACTTCTTGTGAAACCGTTGTTGAAGTGGATTTGAATGAAGGTGAAAAAAACTTAGTGGTGGAATCTTATCTAGAGTTCTCAAGAAACACAAACAAGGGCTATGCGCATGTGTATCTCTCAGAATCGAGTGCTTTTTATGGGAATACGTCCCCAAATCCGGTTTCTAATGCTGTTGTTACTATCAATGATATCCATACGCTCGTGGAAGTACCAGATTCACTGGGCTATTACGTCAGTCAAGATTCCATACCCGTAGGGCCTTCAGAATTCGAGCTAAAGATCACTGCTTCGATTGACGGAAAGGAAGGCGAATGGAGCGCTACAGATGCATATACAGAAATTCCTAATATCGATTCTATCTATTACGTTTACGAACCGGCATCTCCGCCTTTTCAAGATGAAGGGTTTTATGCGAAGATCATGTTAGTTGACCCTGTTGAAGTCCCTAATTTTTACCATTTAGATGTGTTCATTAATGATAGCTTGAGTTTTGAATTAACTCCAGGGACGAAAAGATCTTCAATCTTGAGGGATGAATACACCAACGGTAGCGACTTAGATTTCGAGGTAAATGACGAACCTTTACAAGCAGGAGATCATCTAGAAGTGCGTTTGTCTTCGATTACAGAAGAGGTGTATTTTTATTATTTTAATTTATACACCTTACTCACGGAGACTAATGGTATTGGTTCGCCACCTCCATTTCCGCTCTATGGGAATGTAGTTTCTGACAATGTAAATTTTAACAATGCTCTGGGAAATTTTCAGGTGAGAAGCACTACGGTTAAAGAGATCACTATTGATAATTGACAATTGATAATTGACAATTAATAATGACTAATTGTTAGGTTTGAGATGGTTTATGACTAATTAATAGGTAGTAGTCGGTACTTTTCGAGACTGCACGACAGTAAGACCACACGACCCTTTTCAGCTTTCAGCGATCAGGTGTCAGATTTTAGTGAGCCCCAACGAGGCGTGACTCATTAAGAAGTAGTGAAACAAAAATATCGGTCTTAAAAAAGCATCTCATCCTGAGCTTGTCGAAGGAGAGCTTCTCGAAGGGAAAGTGTCACTCGGACAGTATCCCGGACTTTTCCGGGAAAACGTCTCTAAATTTAACTTTCAACTTTAAATTTTTAATCTTTAACTTTCTCCTTACTTTTGTCTGAGAATAAAAAAAACATGTATAAAACGATCATCCGTCCCTTACTTTTCTGTTTTGATCCGGAAAAAGTCCATCATTTCACCTTCAATCTGATTAAATGGATGCAAAGCATTCCCTTTGTTTCATCGATCACAAGAGCTTTATACATCCCCAATGATTCGAAGTTAAAACGAACCGTTTTTGGCTTGGAGTTTGACAATCCTGTTGGGTTGGCCGCTGGGTTTGATAAAGAAGCGAAACTCTATAATGAGCTGGCCAATTTCGGCTTTGGATTCATAGAAATAGGAACGCTTACGCCTGTAGGTCAGGATGGAAATCCGAAACCACGACTTTTTCGATTGCCCCAAGATTCCGGACTGATCAATCGTATGGGCTTTAACAACGAAGGGGTCGAAGCCGCCGTTGAGCGTTTGAAAAAACGAAAGACCAAGGTGCTTATTGGTGGGAATATTGGTAAAAACAAAGTCACCCCTAATGAAAAGGCCGAAGAGGATTACTACAAAACATTTCATGCACTCTATGAGCATGTAGATTATTTTGTGGTGAATGTGAGCTCACCAAATACGCCTGATCTAAGAGCTCTTCAAGATAAAGAGCCGCTGACCAAGTTGTTGAAAATGCTGAAGGACGAAATGCTTGCCATGCCCAAGCAAAAACCGGTACTCTTGAAGATTGCTCCGGATTTGAATAACGAACAATTGGACGACATCATTAGCATTGTCACTGAAGTAAAGATTGATGGCGTTATTGCCACCAATACCACTATTGACCGTTCGATGCTTACGACACCTCCATCAAAGGTAAAAGCCATCGGTGCTGGCGGGTTGAGTGGGAAACCCGTAGGTAAACGATCCACAGAGGTGATTGCTTACTTACATCAAAAGTCCAATGGAGCCTTCCCAATTGTAGGAGTGGGTGGGATCTATACAGCAGAAGATGCTATCGAGAAACTTCAAGCAGGGGCGAGCTTATTACAAGTGTATTCCGGATTTATTTACGAAGGCCCTTCCATGATAAAGAAGATTTGCAAAGGAATTGTAAAAGCGGGATTATAAGCATTCCGGCTTGTTGATAGAATTAACTACATTAGAGAACTGAATACGAAAACAACAATAATGGCTCAAAAACCATCCATACCCAAAGGAACACGTGATTTTTCTCCTGCCGTAATGCTCAAGAGAAACTACATCATTGAAGTCATCAAAAAAGCCTTTAAAACCTTTGGTTTTCTTCCTATAGAAACGCCTTCAATGGAAAACTTATCTACCCTTATGGGTAAGTATGGTGAAGAGGGTGATCGATTGATATTTAAAATCTTAAATTCTGGAGATTACCTCAAAAAAGTAGATGCCAACTCCGACTTCGAGGCTAAGAAAATGATGCCTAAGATTTCTGAAAAAGCGCTTCGCTATGATTTAACGGTTCCTTTTGCGCGATATGTGGTGCAGCATCAAAATGATATAGCCTTACCCTTTAAACGCTATCAAATACAACCTGTATGGCGAGCAGATCGACCTCAAAAGGGGAGGTTCCGCGAATTTTATCAGTGTGATGCTGATGTCGTTGGTTCTCAGTCCTTATTGTATGAGGTAGAACTCATTCAACTCTACGATAAAGTTTTTACCGACCTAAAACTTCCTTCAATCATTAAGTTTAACAATCGAAAAATACTTTCAGGTATTGCAGAAGTTATAGGAGAAGAGGACAAGCTCATTGATATGACGGTTGCCATTGATAAGTTAGATAAGATTGGTATTGATAAGGTGAAAGAAGAGATGTTGGAAAAAGGCATTTCAAGCCTTGCCGTTGAGAAGCTCGATCCCATTTTAAATATGCAAGGAGATGTCAGTGATAAATTGCTTACCATGCGAGAGGTTTTAGCCGATTCTGTTTTGGGATTGGAAGGGGTTGATGAAATTCAAAAAGTCATTGATAAGCTCACGGTTTTAGGACTAGAAAGTACAGAGATAGATTTTGATTTGACCCTTGCCCGAGGCTTAAACTACTATACAGGCTCCATCTTTGAGGTGCAAGCCAAAGGCGTACAAATGGGCAGTATTGGCGGCGGCGGTCGTTATGATGATTTAACTGGAATTTTCGGTTTAAAAAATATGCCAGGAATTGGCATCTCTTTTGGTCTAGATCGAATTTATTTAGTGCTTGAGGAGTTGGGCTTATTTCCGAGCTTAGAGGCTGATTTCACCCAAGTGTTGTTTGTCAATTTTGGTGAAAAAGAAGCGGATTATTGTCTTAAAGCCCTTCAAAAACTCCGTCGTGCGGGTATCAATTCTGAATTGTATCCCGATGCCGCTAAGATGAAAAAGCAAATGAATTATGCCAATAAAAAAGGCATTCCCTATGTCGTTCTCGTTGGAGAAGATGAGATGAAAAATGACTTGTTAACCATCAAAAATATGGCTGACGGTTCTCAATCAAAGCGAACGGTTGATGAGATGGTGACTTGGTTGGCGAGCCTCTAGTTACAGATTGTTTGCTGATTGATGTTTTAGCGATAAAGAACCGTTTCTTTTTGGTTTTTGATGAACCAAACTAGACACATTCCCCCCACTACGGCAATAATTATGCTCATGGCCATCATGGCACTACTGAGTCCTTCATGATCGGCAATCCATCCAATAAATGGTGCGATAATCGCAAAGGTAGTTCTGATGATAAAACTACGAATACTC
>JAQWKY010000073.1 GCA_029247585.1 Flavobacteriales bacterium
GCACCCGTTCGCAACTCGTCAGCTCCCGAAGGACTGTTACCGTTCTACTTGCATGTGTTAAGCCTGCCGCTAGCGTTCATCCTGAGCCAGGATCAAACTCTCCATTGTAAAAAGTTTAATCTGATTTCTGACTCTTACTTAATTAACGGGGTAAGTTGTTTTTCTTACCTCTCTCTCTTCCAATAAATCTTTCAAAGAACTAATCTCTTTTTTACTTCTAAAACTACATTTCTTCGTTTTAGCGGCTGCAAATGTACAACCTTTTTATTCCCTCACAAGTGCTTTTTAAAAAAAATGAAATTATTTTTAAAATTCATGTTTTTGTGGGGAAAAGGACATACAAATTACGAATAAAATTTGAATCGTACAAACTGTAACCTTATCATCACATCAACGATGTTTTTTGTGAAAGAACATGCTCACATTTCCTGTAAAGCGGTGGCAAATATAGACTAAGTAATTTGATCTACACAATAGGTTTTCGTTCTTTTTTTAATCTTTTTTATCATCAAATTTTAGGGTGAAGATTATCAGATACTTAGAGCATAAATAAAATTGAAAAACGAAAAAGATTGATGATGTAAGATTAATTCTACTAAACAACTTAAAGGCATATCCGGCAGATAAGCGCCCACACAATAACAACAAAAACAGGAAAAATACTAAGACGACTTTCTTTTAAAAGTCTAAAGTGATTTGAGACTGCTCACCTTCATCAGGGTCCACATCGGTCGAAAGTTCTTCAACAACAGGTTCAAGTGACTGTATTAAGTTTATTGACTTCACTTTATATGGCGTTAGAGTATTGCCTTGTGCTTTCAACCCTTTAATGGCGATAAATTCGTCAAAGTTGATTTGCTCATTCGGTCTTTGGTCTTTATTACGCTCTTTGGCAAACTCGATTTCTGCGACAGGTAAATAGTCTGTTGAAACAACTTCTAAATACGAATCTTCACTTTCAGAAATGAAATTGACTTTTTTATCCGAGACCTCTACCAAGAAACGTTTAACGTAGAACTTAGACTTAGCTCCATCCCAATAAATAGCACTGATGGGTTTTTTAGGCTGAAACTTCTCGATAACAATCATATCCTCCGGGAAATGTGTACTCAAATCAAAAGCCAACAACTGATAGCCTCCTGATTGCGATACGACCAGTATTTTGTCATCACCTGCAAACTCACCGAGCAATTCGCCCCGACTCTCTAAATTTAGTCGCTGAACAGTATCGTCAAACCAAATTTTTTGAGCCGCTAAAGTAGAAACCCCCTTTGCCTTGAGCTCAACTTTACTCACAGCGTGTTTGGATACTAGATTTCCTTTGGAAGACCTTCCTTTAATGGCCAAATTTGAAAAATCTATATCAAATTTAAGCTTTTTGGTTTTTGCCTGAGACTTGAGCGTCACAGAAACAAGCTCAGCCTCACCATTAGGATTTGCCGTGAAATGAAGAATTTTAGACCCTTTACTACCGGCAGTTAAGTCGTACTCTTTATCACGAGTTATACTTTTCACCGGAAAGCGTTTCATATAGGTGTTCCCCTGCTTACCATCTCTGTACATCAAATTATAAGTGGTTCGCTCATCACTCTTCTTAAAGACGGCAAGATGAATAACCCCTTTACCCACAAACGTTTTTGCAGCAACCTTAGTAATCACCATTTTACCATCGTTCCTAAATACAATGACATTATCAATATCAGAACACTCACAAACAAACTCATCTTTACGAAGTGAGGTTCCGATAAAACCTTCTTCTCTGTTGAGGTATAATTTCTGATTTCTGATGGCAACCTTGGAAGCAATGATGGTTTCGAAAGTTCTAATTTCAGTCTTACGCCCTCTTCCCTCTTTATACTTTTTCTTCAAGCCTTTGAAGTAATCAACAGCATAGTCAATCAAATTCGCCAGTTTGTCTGTCAATTCAGCAATCGTATCCTCGATTCTTTTTAAATTTTGATTTGCCTTATCAAGATCAAATTTAGAAATGCGCTTTATTTTTATTTCGGTAAGCCGAAGGATATCTTCTTCGGTTACGGGCTCTTTTAAATGTTTTATATGGGGTTCTAATCCGACTCGAATGGCTTCAATCACAGCCTCCCAACTCTCACATTCTTCAATGTCTCGATAAATCTTATTCTCAATGAAGATTCGTTCCAGAGATGCAAAATGCCAAAGCGCTTGCTGCTCAGCCAATAAAATCTCCAATTCAGCTTTGAGAAGTTCTAAGGTGTGGGCTGTGGATTGTTTTAAAATATCCGAAACCGACATGAAATAAGGCTTGTCGTCTTTGATAATACAAGCATTCGGCGAGATTGAAATTTCACAATCCGAGAATGCATACAAGGCATCGATGGTTTTATCAGGAGAAACTCCTGCCGGAAGATGAATTAGAATTTCTACAAACTCTGCTGTATTATCTTCAATCTTCTTGATCTTTATTTTACCTTTTTCATTGGCTTTGATAACGGAATCGATCAAACTGGAAGTTGTGGTTGCAAAAGGAACTTCAGTAATTTTAAGCAGCTTGGCATCTACCTGCTCAATTCGTGCTCTCACTTTTACTTTCCCGCCTCTTTGCCCATCATTGTATTGTGAGAAATCGGCAATACCACCCGTTGGAAAATCGGGATAAACCCGCATACCTCTACCTCTTAGAATGGAGATAGAAGCATCTATGAGTTCCACAAAGTTGTGGGGCATGATTTTAGTGGACAAACCAACTGCAATACCTTCAACACCTTGCACCAGTAGGAGTGGGAATTTTACGGGGAGTGTTACCGGCTCTTTCGTCCGGCCATCATAAGTGGGTATCCATTCTGTTATCTTTGGGTTAAAGACAACTTCTAAGGCGAATTTAGACAAACGAGACTCTATATAACGAGGAGCTGCTGCTCGATCTCCCGTGAGCACATTACCCCAGTTCCCCTGCATGTCAATAAGCAAATCTTTTTGCCCCATATTCACCAAGGCATCTCCAATGGAAGCATCTCCATGAGGGTGATACTTCATGGTGTTCCCGATGACATTGGCCACTTTATTGTATCGACCATCATCCATCTCTTTAAGGGAGTGGAGGATTCGTCTCTGAACAGTCTTCAGGCCGTCGTGAATATCAGGAATCGCTCTTTCAAGAATAACATAGGAAGCATAATCCAAAAACCATCCTTCGTACATCCCGTCAACATGGGTTACGGTACTTACTTCCTGATCTTCTATATTAAAATCTTCTTCCGAATGTTCCATTTGCTCACTCATGACTATTCAACCCCTTTTTCTACCCGCAAGTTCTCTATGATAAACTGCTGACGATCGGGTGTGTTTTTCCCCATGTAGAATTTCAACATTTCTGCAATCGTTTGTTCTTTTCCTATCATCACAGGCTCCAAACGAATGTCCTCTCCGATAAACCCTTTGAATTCATTAGGAGAAATTTCCCCCAAACCTTTGAATCTTGTAATTTCCAATTTACCCGATAGCTTCTCTTCCGCTGCTGCTTTTTCAAGCCCATCGTAACAATAAATCGTTTCTTTTTTGTTTCGAACTCTAAATAATGGCGTTTGAAGAATATACAAATGCCCTTCTCGAATTAATTCTGGAAAGAATTGCAAAAAGAAGGTAATCAGCAACAAACGTATATGCATACCATCCACATCAGCATCTGTAGCAATGACTACGTTATTGTACCGGAGATCTTCTAAACCATTTTCTATATTTAAAGCCGCCTGTACTAAATTGAATTCCTCATTCTCGTAAACTATTTTCTTGGTCAACCCATAAGAGTTGAGTGGCTTTCCCTTTAAACTAAATACCGCTTGGGTATTTACGTCTCTTGATTTTGTGATAGAACCGCTGGCGGAATCCCCCTCGGTAATAAACAAGGTGGTTTCTAGCCGGCGCTCTTTCTTTATATCGTTGTAGTGAACCCTGCAATCCCGTAATTTCTTGTTGTGAAGGTTGGCTTTTTTAGCCCGTTCTCTACTGAGTTTTTTAATTCCTGCTAAATCTTTTCGTTCACGCTCTGCCAACAATATTTTCTTCTGAAGTGCATCAGCAACTTCCGGATGTTTGTGAAGATAGTTGTCGAGCTTGCTCTTCATGAAATCATTCACATAAGTTCGAACCGTAGGCATATTAGGACCCATATCGGCGGACCCTAATTTAGTTTTTGTCTGAGACTCAAAAACCGGCTCAATAACTTTGATACTGATTGCTGCATTTATCGCCTGACGTATGTCCGAGGCTTCGTAATTTTTTCCGTAAAACTCACGTATGGTTTTAACCACAGCTTCTCGAAAAGCAGCTTGATGGGTACCCCCCATAGTGGTGTGCTGACCATTGACAAAGGAGTGGTACGACTCTCCGTATTGATTTCGCATATGCGTCATTGCAATCTCAATATCATCGCCTTTCAGATGAATCACTGGGTAATGGGTCGTCCCTTCTTGGATTTCATTATTCAATAAATCGTAAAGCCCATTTTCGGAATGAAACTTCTCTCCGTTGTAGACCATGGTCAAACCCGTATTCAAATAGGCATAATGCCACATCATTTTCTCTACGTATTCATTTACGTAACGATAGTTGTGAAAAATCGTTTCGTCGGGAACAAAGGAAACTCTCGTTCCTTTTCGCACAGATGTTTCTTGTATCGCTTCATCCAAAGTAACCTCACCCTGTTGAAACTCTACAACCTTAGTCTGCCCATCTCTTACCGACTGAACCTTAAAGTAATCGGAAAGTGCATTTACTGCCTTTGTTCCGACACCATTCAGGCCTATGGATTTTTTGAATGCTTTTGAATCGTATTTACCTCCGGTGTTAATTTTAGACACACAATCGATAACCTTTCCGAGGGGAATCCCTCTTCCGTAATCTCTTACCGTAACTTTTTTACCCCGAACACTAACTTCGATGTTTTTCCCGTGTCCCATCACATACTCATCGATGCAATTATCTACCACTTCCTTAAGCAGTATGTAAATCCCATCATCGTGCGAGGTACCATCTCCAAGCTTACCAATGTACATACCTGGGCGCATTCGGATGTGCTCCTTCCAGTCTAAGGATCTAATACTATCCTCTGTATATTGATTCTCTGCCATAAGAGTTTTGAATGTATGCTAAAAAGAAAAGTAGCATAGATAAATCCATACTACTTTCTAAAAATAAAAATTATACGTAAACGATTGAAGTTTTCAAACGAAAGCTCTACACAATTTTATCAACAATTAAACATTGAATCTAAAATGCATTACATCTCCATCTTGAACAACGTATTCCTTACCCTCAACGGACAATTTACCAGCCTCCTTACAAGCCAATTCAGAGCCCAAAGAAACATAATCAACATACTTGATAACCTCTGCTCGAATGAACCCTTTTTCAAAATCAGTATGAATTACTCCTGCAGCTTGAGGTGCCGTAAAGCCCTCTTTTATCGTCCAGGCTCTAACCTCTTTAACACCTGCCGTAAAATAGGTTTGAAGCTTTAACAAGGCATAAGCAGTTCGTATCACCTTCTTCACACCCGGCTCCTCGAGACCCATATCTTGTAAAAATTCTTGACGCTCCTCAAAAGTGTCCAACTCCATGATGTCCGCCTCCATTCCCGCAGCTATAACAAGCAATTGAGCATCTTCACCCTTAATCACTTCACGAACTGCGTCTACATGTGCGTTACCATCAATAGCTTCATCTTCATTGACATTACATATATACAAGATAGGCTTATCGGTAAGCAGCATCAAATCCTCTACAGCTTCTTTCTCTTTATCCGTCAAATCAATTGATCTCGCAGATTGCCCAGCTTCAAAATGTGCTTTGTACTGCTCAAGAACCGCTAAAACCTTAACTGCATCTTTATCTCCAGTTCTGGTTTTTTTCTTCGTCGTTTCTATCTTTTTCTCTACGGATTCTAAGTCTTTAATTTGCAATTCTATATCAATAGTTTCCTTATCCCTAACAGGATCTATAGAACCATCGACATGTGTAATATTGTCATTATCAAAACAACGCAACACATGAATAATCGCTTGGGTTTCCCTAATATTAGCTAAAAACTTATTCCCTAAACCTTCACCTTTACTCGCTCCTCGAACCAATCCGGCAATATCTACAATCTCAACAATAGCTTGTTGCACTCGCTCAGGCTTAACAAGTTCTTCCAGTTTTGCGATTCTTTCATCCGGTACAGGAATCACCCCAACATTGGGTTCTATAGTCGCAAAAGGATAATTTGCAGCCAATGCTTTGGCATTCGACAAACAATTAAATAAGGTTGATTTACCAACGTTAGGCAATCCTACAATTCCACACTTCATAACTAAATTTTAGGGGTGTAAAGATAGTTTTTGCATTCAATAATAAGAATCTATAAGACAAAAAAAAGAGGTCGCAACCGACCTCTTTCATACTTTCATATCAATAGTGTGTTAGGAAGCAAAAATTGGGAAAGCCCCCATCATTGCATTCACCTTTTCACCTACAGCTTGTAAAGCCTCTTCATTTTCATAGTTTAGAATAACCTCGTCAATCAAATCAACAATTTGAACCATGTGTTGTTCATTCAAACCTCGAGTGGTTAGAGCGGCAGTACCCACACGGATACCCGATGTAACAAACGGCGATTGATCGTCAAAAGGAACCATATTTTTATTCACAGTGATGTGTGCCTTCACTAGGGCATTTTCAGCATCCTTACCCGTTACATTCTTAGAACGTAAATCAATCAACATACAGTGATTGTCAGTACCTCCAGAAACGACATCGTACCCTTTAGCTACGAGTGCATCTGCCATGGCTGTTGCATTCCTCTTCACCTGAAGCGCATATTCAAAATAAGCATCCGTAAGAGCTTCACCGAAAGCAATTGCCTTAGCCGCAATAATATGTTCTAAAGGACCTCCCTGCATGCCAGGGAATACCGCTGAATTCAATAAAGCAGACATCATGCGCACTTTACCCTTAGGTGTTTTTAAGCCCCATGGATTTTCAAAATCTTTCGGCAACATAATCAAACCTCCACGTGGACCTCTCAATGTCTTATGAGTAGTCGTAGTTAAGATGTGGCAATGCTCAACAGGATCATTTAAAATTCCTTTAGCAATCAATCCTGCTGGATGAGAAATATCAGCCATCAAAATCGCCCCAACTTTGTCTGCAATTTCACGGAATCGAGCATAGTCCCAATCTCTAGAATAAGCCGAAGCTCCACAGATAATTAATTTGGGCTGCTCCTTAAGTGCAATCGCCTCAACTTTATCCATATCAACACGACCTGTTTCTTTTTCCACGCCATAAAAAGAGGGCTCATACAGCTTACCTGAAAAGTTTACCGAAGAACCGTGCGTAAGGTGCCCTCCATGAGAAAGGTCAAAACCTAAAATTTTATCTCCCGGCTTTAAACAAGTTAAATAAACCGCAGCATTTGCTTGTGACCCAGAATGAGGCTGTACATTTGCGTACTCCACACCAAAAAGAACTTTGGCTCTGTCAATAGCGATTTGCTCAACCTCATCAACCACTTCACAACCACCGTAATATCTTTTACTTGGATAACCTTCTGCATACTTGTTTGTTAGACAAGAACCTGCAGCCTCCATTACTTGATCACTAACGAAGTTTTCTGAAGCAATTAATTCAATACCGTAAACTTGACGTTCGTGTTCCTCTTGAATTAACTCGAAAATTTGTTGATCTCTTTCCATGTTTAATTTGGGGTAATTAATGTTGTTTTTCTTAATTTAGTTTGCAAATATAATTCTTAATTGTGTAAAATTTATATTAATATGATAAAAGCAAACGATTCGAACAGAAAATCATGGATTCCTGTTCCAAAAGACTCAGACTTCCCAATCCAAAACATTCCTTTTGGCGTATTTAAAAAGTCCAATAAGCAGACTTGCATAGGGACGCGTATAGGAGATTTGGCGATTGACTTAAACACCCTATACCGATTAAATTACTTTGAAGGCATCCCCTTAAAAAATGATGTTTTTGAGAAAAAAAACTTAAATGAATTTTTGAAACTAAAAAAACCTATTTGGCGATTGGTTAGGGATCGGATTGCAGAAATATTTGACGAAAAAAACCGAATGGACTCCCTGTATCAAAAACAAGTCCTACATCCTATAAATGAAATTGAAATGATGATGCCTGTGAAAGTTGGGGACTATACAGATTTCTATTCCAGTCGGCAACATGCATATAACGTAGGCTGCATGTTTAGAGACCCAAATAATGCACTATTGCCAAACTGGTTGCACATGCCCGTCGCTTATCACGGAAGAGCTTCCTCTATCATTGTTTCGGGCACTGACATTCACAGACCTATGGGTCAGCAATTGGTCGGGAATTCTACACAGCCTATCTTCGGCCCTACAAAATTACTGGACTTCGAGTTGGAGATGGCCTTTATCACTGGGCAAGGAAAAGCATTGGGAGAGCAAATCAACACCTCTGAAGCTGAAAATTATATTTTTGGGATGTGCATCTTTAACGACTGGTCAGCAAGAGATTTACAAAAGTGGGAATACGTTCCGCTAGGCCCTTTTCTGGGGAAAAACTTTGCTTCTTCAATCTCTCCCTGGATTGTCACTCTTGATGCCTTAGAACCCTTCCGAATCAAAGGAGAAGTGCAAGCCCCCTCTACTTTACCTTATTTAAAATTTCAAGGTCGGAAAAATATTGACATCAATTTAGAAGTCAAAATCTCATCAAATGAGTTCGAACCACAGACGATAAGTAGCTCCAACTTCAAATACCTGTACTGGAATATGTCACAACAATTGGCACACCACTCAATTAATGGTTGTAACATCAACGCTGGAGACCTAATGGCATCAGGGACCATTTCCGGGAACAACCCAGGAACCTATGGTTCGCTTTTGGAATTAACTTGGAAAGGAACAAAACCTATAAAGATGCCCGACGGAACAGAACGAAAATTTTTAAAGGACCATGACACAGTCCATATGAGGGCTCATGCAAAGGCTAAAAAGTACCAAATCGGATTTGGTGAGCTGCGCACAAAAATTCTTCCAGCAAAAAAACAATCTTTTGCTTCAAATTAACGTACAAAATTCCCATATTCACTTTTTTGATCAACACAATTTCATTAATTTTATAAAAAGCAGAAAGATAGAATGGATGAAATAGCCTTAGAAAAGGAGAATACAGAAATTGTAAGACGTTACAAAACCCTATTACGAAGTTGTAATAGTGATATCACTAGGGAAGATAAAAAGCTCATCCGACAAGCTTTTAATTTTGCTGTTGAGGCACACAAAGACATTCGAAGACAAAGCGGTGAACCTTATATTTTTCATCCAATAGCGGTTGCACAAATCGTTGCTAAAGACATTGGCCTAGGTGCGACATCCATTGCTTGTGCCTTACTTCACGACGTTGTAGAAGACACGCATTATACACTCAATGACATCGAGCGTATTTTCAATCCGAAAATTCGTCAAATCATTAACGGACTCACGAAAATCTCTGTCTTCTCTGAAAAAGACATCTCTGCTCAAGCCGAAAATTTCAGAAAGATGTTACTCACGATATCTGACGATGTTCGCGTTATCTTGATTAAGCTTGCTGACCGTTTGCACAACATGCAGACCCTGGATGCAATGCCCAGATATAAACAACAAAAGATAAGTTCTGAAACTTTATACATCTACGCTCCATTAGCGCATCGACTGGGGCTTTACTCGGTGAAAACTGAGCTTGAGGATTTAGGCTTGAAATACACCGAACCCGAAGTATACAATGACATCGTACAACAATTAAATGCGACTAAAAATTCACGAGTCAAATACATTCAAAAGTTTACCAAACCGCTTAAAGCATCCTTAAAAGGACACCAACTACTTTTTTCAATAAAGGGAAGACCCAAATCTATATTCTCCATTCGAAAAAAAATGAAAAACCAAGGAGTTTCTTTTGATGAGGTGTACGATAAGTTTGCCATTCGAATCATCATCGACTCCGAGCTGGAAAACGAAAAATCGGATTGCTGGAAAACCTATTCTTTAATTACCGACCATTATCGCCCCAACCCGGATCGACTTCGAGATTGGATTTCTACACCCAAAGCAAATGGATACGAATCACTCCACACTACGGTTATGGGGCCTAATGGAAAATGGGTTGAAGTGCAGATACGGACCGAACGAATGGACGAAATTGCAGAGAAAGGATACGCTGCTCACTGGAAATACAAACAAAAAGGGAATTACAAGGAAGGAAATCTAGAGGATTGGATCAATCAAATCCGTGACATGCTTAAAAACCCAGAATCAAATGCTGTTGACTTTCTGGAAGAATTCAAACTCAATTTATTTTCTAAAGAAATCTTTGTTTTTACTCCCAACGGAGATTTGATTACACTCCCTAAAGGGGCCTCTGTTCTGGATTTCGCTTTTGACATCCATACGCAATTAGGAGCCACCTGTTTAGGCTGTAAGGTCAATGGTAAAATTGTACCCCTTAGCCACAAACTGAAAAGTGGAGATCAAGTAGAAGTGATCAGCTCTCAAAAGCAAAAGCCAAAAAAATCATGGCTGAATATCGTTGTAACTGCAAGAGCTAAGAATCAAATTAAAAGCTCTCTGAAAGAAGAGAAAAAACAAATTGCCGAAGAGGGAAAAGAAATTCTTCGCAGAAAATTAAAACACATCAGGCTCACTTTTGATGAGAATACCGTCAATAAGTTGATGAATTACTTCAAGTACAAAACAAGCTTAGATTTATTTTATGATGTAGGTACTGGAGTATTTAACAACATGATGATTAAAGATTTTGCGAGAAATCGAAACAACTGGTATAAATACATTAGAAATAAACTTTCAAAAAAAACCGACAAAATTAGCTCGGTAGACGAAGAACTAAAGCTTGACACTTTAGTCTTTGGTGCCAATGAAGATAAATTAAATTATTCTTACTCAAAGTGTTGTAGCCCGATACCCGGCGATGATGTTTTTGGGTTTACAACCATCAAAGATGGCATCAAAATCCACAGACAGGATTGCCCAAATGCCATTAGACTTCAATCCAATTTTGCTTATCGAATTCTAGAAACAAAATGGATAGATAGTAGCAACCAGCAATCCTTGGCTGTCCTACACATCAAAGGAATAGATAGCATTGGATTCATTAATGAAATCACTCAAATACTCTCGAACAATTTAAAGGTCAACATTCAATCTATGAACATCAGCAGTTCTGACGGCGTTTTTGACGGAATGATTACAGTTCTCATCAACGATAAAAAGAATTTAGCTGCCATCATTGAAAACATCAAAAAAGTAAAAGGAATCACTTCCGTAAGTAGAAAATTTAAAAGTACTTAATTCTTAATATGAATTCGAAATTAATGCTTAGTTTTACCGCTTGTTTTGACTCCTAACTGTATACATGAGCAAAAAAACACAAGAGCAAGTAAAACAAGTCTTTACGACCTACCTAGAACAAAACGGGCAAAGAAAAACACCCGAACGTTTTGTGATACTCAAAGAAATTTATGACTACCAAAATCACTTTGATGTAGAGACCCTTTACATCAAGATGAAAAATCATAATTACAGAGTGAGTCGTGCTACCTTGTACAATACCATTGAACTTCTCTTGGACTGTAATTTGGTGCGAAAACACCAATTTGGCGAAAATCAAGCTCAATACGAAAAGAGTTTCACAAACAAACAACACGACCACTTAATCTGCACCGAATGCAAAAAAGTATTCGAATTCTGTGACCCACGTATTCAAAATATCATGAACGCGGTGGAAGAAAACATGGGATTCAAAGTCGTACATCATGCGTTAAACATGTATGGTATATGTAAAGAATGTACCTCAAAATAAAACCACAACTCTAAGCACAAACAAAAATGGCAGTTGATGTTCTTTTAGGTCTTCAATGGGGAGACGAAGGAAAAGGAAAAATCGTTGATGTTCTAACGTCTAACTACGATATTATAGCTCGATTTCAAGGAGGTCCCAATGCCGGGCACACTCTAGAATTTGATGGAATCAAACACGTTTTACACACCATTCCTTCCGGCATATTTCACCCTACGGCACTTAACGTCATTGGAAACGGTGTGGTTATCGATCCCGTAATTTTCAAAAAAGAATTAGAGGGCTTAGAAAAATTAAAAGTCAACCTAGACGGTAAACTTTTAGTTTCTCGAAAAGCACATTTGATTTTACCAAGTCACAAATTACTAGATGCAGCTTCTGAGCAAGCAAAGGGAAAAGATAAAATTGGATCTACTCTAAAAGGTATCGGCCCCACATACATGGACAAAACCGGTCGTAATGGTCTTCGAGTTGGAGACATTGAATTACCCGACTTTAAAGAACGTTATACGAAGCTCGTAGCTAAACACCAACAAATTTTAAATCACTACGACTTCGAATACGACTTGGAGTCTATGGAAAAAGATTGGTTTGAGGCCATCGAAAGATTAAAACAAATCGAATTTATTGATAGCGAGCACTACCTGGTAAACGCACGAAAAGAAGGTAAAAAAGTTCTCGCAGAGGGAGCACAAGGTTCCCTGCTAGATATTGACTTTGGAACCTATCCTTTTGTTACTTCTTCAAATACAGTTACAGCAGGTGCTTGTACCGGACTTGGAATTGCTCCCAACAGAATTGGGGATGTATTTGGAATCTTCAAAGCTTACTTAACTCGCGTAGGTAGCGGTCATTTCCCAACAGAACTATTCGACGACACGGGAGCAGCTATCCAAAAAGCAGGGAATGAATTCGGTGCTACTACAGGTAGAGCCAGACGATGTGGATGGATTGACCTTCCGGCATTGAAATATGCCATCAACATCAATGGAGTTACCAAGTTGATGATGATGAAGGCAGATGTTTTAAGTGAATTCCCAACCATTAAGGTATGTACGCATTATAAGTACAATGGAGAAGTTATTGATTATCTTCCTTACAATATTGAAGGCGACAAGATTGAGCCGATTTACAAGGAATTTCCTTGCTGGAAAGAGGATTTGACAACGAAGACCTCCATGTCTGAGTTACCCAAAGAACTTACCGACTACGTAGAGTACCTTGAGAAAGAACTAGAAACACCAATTGTTATCGTATCTGTTGGGCCGGATCGAACACAAACCATACTCAATAATTTTTAAAAAACAGTCCCGAACCTCGGGACTTTTTTATGAATCGACTTTTCACATACACCATTTGCTTCTTTGCACTTTCAAGTAGTGTACTGAAATCTCAAACCCAAATTGAAATTCTCAATGCGGATGAAATTTCATTCAACAAAAAAATAAATACCGATCGTCAAGTACTTGTTGGTGACGTCAAAACAAAACACGAAAATCGATTCCTAACCTGTGATAGTGCCTATTATTACGCAGAACAAAATAAAATAGAAGCTTTCAGTAACATACATATCTGGGAAGGCGACAACCTACATTTATACGGTGAATACCTTATTTACAATGGGGATCTTCAGATTGCAGAGATTCAAACGAATGTGCGTTTTGAGCACAATGAGATGCACCTGAATTCCGAACAACTTGAATATCATTTTGATTCTCAAAAGGGGATTTACACTAAAAAAGCCAGAATCACAGAAAAAGAAAAATCATTAGAAAGCAACACAGGAATATATCATGCAGACACTGAGAAATTTGACTTTTACGGAGATGTGTGGATTGAAAATGTAGAAAATGTGTTGCGTGCTGACACCGTTTACTACTGGTTAAAAAACGAGTATGCTGCTTTTTCTTCTGGCGGCATTATTGAAAACAAAGACCTTCATGTAAAAGCAAATCAGGGCTGGCTTGATCAAAAGAAAGGCGATGCGTTTTTATATGGCGATCTCAAAATAACCGATATAGAAAACGCTCATGTTTTGTATGCCGACACGACGTCCTTGTCGGATCAGATGAATATATCTCTATCGTATGGAAACATCCTTCTTAACCTACCCCTTAATAATGACACGCTTTATTTAACAGCAGACAGCATAAAGCAAGAGAAATATGAAACGCATCACATCCTACAGGCTTTTCCGCAGGTGAACTTTAAGACCTCAGATATGCTAGGCGCTTGCGACTCGATGAGTTTCAACACTCAAGAAGAACGAATTTTCATGCACAAGAAACCCGTGATGTGGCTTAATGATTTCCAGCTTACGGCTGACACACTGAACATGCAACTTCGTGACAACATCCTACAATGGGCTACCTTCAACAAAAATGCATTCATCGCTTCAAAAGTAGACAGCGCTGCCTTCAATCAAATCAGCGGCGAACACATGAAGGCCTATTTTACTAAAAATGAAATCACAAATATTGAAGTCGAAGGGAACGGTGAAAGCATCTACTACATGATGGATGAGGATAACAAAACGCCCGAAGGTATTAATGAGATCATCTGCAGCAATATGAATATATTAGTTTCAGATCGTAAGATTGACCAAATTAACTTTTATGAAAAGCCTGATGCCGTCTTACGACCCATCGACAAATCAGAACCTTTACGCACTGTTTTAAAAGGCTTTAAGTGGGTGCAATCAACAGAGTGTAAAACGAAAATAGAAACTGGCATAGAAAAAATGACTCATCTTAACTCAAAATGACATCTAAGAAGTGTATTTGGGGATGGAAAGAATTAGACGTTTTAATCAAGAATAATGGACAAAAGCTTTGAAGTAATTGAATTTTTAGTAAATTCACGCTTTCAAAGAAACCAAAAACAAGTAAAAAATAACAAAGAAACTAATTTCAACAGGTATGAAAAAGATTATTCTTTCATTAGCAGCAGTATTAGCTTTTGCACTAACTTCTGATGCACAAACACGTAAAGGAACTGTATTATTAGGTGCAGGTAGCTCATTGACTGAAAGTGGGTGGATGGACCTTCAAATCACGCCTAAAGTAGGATACTTTGTACAAGACGGTGTAGCTGTCGGTGCGATGATCAACTTTTCTAATAACAATGTAGACAAGACAGATTACGAATTAAGCAACAGCGAGTCTAGTATTGGTGTTTTTGCACGTTACTACGTATCCAACAATTTATTCTCTGAAGTAGGTTTAAGCAGCGTTAGTAAGTCTGACGAACTTTATGGTGACATCAAAAGTGTAGGTACTAACAACGGAAATCAAGTAGAAGTTACTGACACAAGAGTTATAGAAGAATCTACTAGCTCTATGGACATCAATTTAGGCGTTGGTTACACAATCGTATGGAGAGAACACTTTGCCATTGAGCCATTTGTAAACTTGGTATTCTCAAACGGAGAAGTAAAATCATATGACGTAGCAAATTCTAAAGTTACATCTGATGACGTTAAAGGAACTAACTTTGACTTAGGCGTAAACTTTAGCTTATTCTTCTAAGAAAAGTTGTTAAACATATACAAAAAAGGTTGCCTACTTAGGCAACCTTTTTTTTTACCTAAAAATCTTCCCACCATAACATCGATCAAATTATGAATCAAGTCCGTTACTTTACTAAACTCCTTCTTTTTTGGCTAAGTTTTTTTCTTGTTAACAGACTTTTTTTTGCGATCTATTATCAGTCGGAGCTCTCTTCTCTTGCTACAAATGAAATATTGAGGGTCTTACCTAACGCTCTTCCGTTAGACTTTTCTTTCATCGCCTACCTTTCCGCGATATTTGTACTACTGCTATTCATCCATTCTTTATGCAATCACAAGACTGTAAGTCGTATTGTAAGTAATGTAATACTCGCACTCAATTACTTTTTCATTCTTGTCACATCCATCATAATGGGAAGTGAAATCTCGCTTTATGACGAATGGAGTGCCAAATTGAATTACACGGCCATAAGCCATCTTAAAAATCCCTCTGAAGTTTTTTTAACCGCTAGTTTCAGCAACTATATAACGCTTGCTGTTGCACTTACTCTGGGGGTACTATTTATGGTGATTTATAAAAAATGTGTACATCAACGCTTTGAAAACACAAGAAGAAACATCCTATTGAGCATGATCAAATTACCCATAGTATTGGGTCTCTTACTATTGGTTATCCGAGGAGGCTGGGGAGACGTTCCTCTAAATACCAGCGATGCGTATTTCTCCAAACACATCATTCTTAATGACCTTGCCGTAAACCCCAACTGGAACCTCATTCAAAGTGTTCTAAAAAGCAAAAATGATTTTAAGGGAAATCCCTACCAAAAGTACAGCGACATACAATCAGAAAACTTCAAGACTGAATTCTCTGAACATAAAAACAAGCTTACGACACCTATTTTAAATACAAAGCAACCCAATATTGTATTCATCATTCTAGAAGGTTGGTCTGCCGATAATATTGAAACTCTTGAAGGCCTCGAAGGAATCACACCCCACTTTAAAGCCCTAGAAAAAGAAGGACTACTGTTCACGAACTTCTATACAAACGGCTGGACCTCAGATCAAGGAATTTCCTCTATCTTCTCTTCTTTCCCAGTATTCCCCTACGTGGCCATCATCAATCAAATTGACAAATCCAGGAAATTACCCAGCCTAAGAAAATCGCTAAAAAACTACCACTCCTCCTTTTTTTACGGTGGCCAACTTACATTCGGAAACATAAAAGGCTATCTGTTGTCACAGAAATTTGATGTGGTTAAGGATCACAACGATTATAAAAATTTACCTGCAGGTCGATTAGGCGTACATGACGAACACATGTTTACCCAGTTTAAAGACGAACTATCGAAATTACCCGAACCCTTCATGAGTGCTCTATTCACGGTCAGTTCTCATAGCCCTTATGACTTCCCTGGAGAACATAAGTTATCTTTTAATAGTAAGTCCGATAAATACGTCAATTCTATCGCTTATTCAGACCAATGTTTAGGAGACTTCATAGAGCGCGTCAAGACCGAAAAATGGTATAAAAACACTTTATTTGTGATGGTCGCTGACCACAGTCACAGATCTCCTAGAGAGTGGAGGGTTGGTCAAAGAGAACGATTTAAAATTCCTATGCTCT
>JAQWKY010000092.1 GCA_029247585.1 Flavobacteriales bacterium
TCCTGAGGATGTGTACCACGATATTAAGAAACGGACTTTGTCTCAGGTGAGAGGAACGGTACAGGCAGATATTTTAAAAGAAGATCAGGCACAAAACACCTGTATTTTCTCTACGGAATTCGCTTTGCGTTTGATGGGAGATGTTCAGGAGTATTTCATAGAGCAGACCGTTCGTAATTTCTATTCGGTATCCATTTCCGGTTACCATATTGCCGAGGCCGGCGCAAATCCGATCACACAATTGGCATTTACTTTAAGTAATGGTTTTACGTACGTAGAGTATTATTTAAGTCGTGGTATGGATATTAACGACTTCGGTCCGAATTTATCCTTCTTTTTCTCCAATGGTATTGATCCAGAATATTCTGTGATTGGTAGGGTTGCCCGAAAGATTTGGGCGAAGGCGATGAAGAATAAATATGGTGCTGGTGAGCGTGCTCAGAAATTGAAATACCACATTCAAACTTCTGGGCGTTCCTTACACGCACAGGAGATCGACTTTAATGACATCCGTACCACACTTCAGGCTTTGTATGCTATTTATGACAATTGCAACTCTCTACATACCAATGCATATGACGAAGCAATTACAACACCTACAGAGGATTCTGTTCGTAGAGCGATGGCCATTCAGTTGATTATCAATCGTGAACTTGGACTCGCTAAAAATGAAAACCCGATTCAAGGTTCATTTATCATAGAGGAACTTACCGACCTCGTTGAGGCGGCTGTATTGGAAGAGTTTGATCGTATTAATGAAAGAGGTGGCGTACTGGGTGCTATGGAAACCATGTATCAAAGAGGAAAGATCCAGGAAGAGAGTCTTTATTATGAAACCTTAAAGCATACAGGTGAATATCCTATTATAGGAGTAAACACTTTTCTGAGTTCTAAGGGTTCTCCTACGGTAATTCCTGTGGAAGTGATCCGTGCTACGGAAGAAGAGAAGAAGTATCAGATCAGTATGCTTGAAGAGCTACATGAGGCGCATAAAGATGCTGAGGCTGATTCTTTGAAAAGACTCCAGGATGCAGCGCTTCACAATGAAAACATATTCGCTGAAATGATGGAAGTTGCCAAGACTTGTTCTTTGGGGCAAATGACTTCAGCCTTATTTGAAGTCGGGGGGCAGTATCGTAGGAACATGTGACTTCAAAACCTATTTTTTTCAGCCATCCTTTTAAGGGTGGCTTTTTTTTATCCAATAATTAGCATTTAACAATAAAGCTTTTACGTAGTTAAGTATATAAAAACTTATTTTACTATATTGCAATGTATTTACATAATTAAATACTAAACTAAAACTCCCCCCTCGAATGAAATACATCTTAGTAAGGATGTTATTATTGGTGTCCTTTAACCAAAATGCTCAAGTTGTTTCTGAGTGCACATCGCCAGACAATTCAGCCAAAAATTTAGTAGAAATGATTATTGGAGAAGGTGTAGAATTCTCGAATGTAATTTATAAGGGACATGAATGTTCGGCAGGATCTTTTGATGGAATCTTTGAACGTGGGTTTGAAACTGGTTTGGTTTTGGCTACGGATGGTATAATTTCAATTACACCGGGGAATCGTGGAGAGAACCATAGGTCCTACGGAATAGAATCCGATTTATCGAAACAACTTGAGATGATTGGGGCAACTTCCAATAATTTGTATAATGTCATTACGCTTGAGTTTGATTTTATTCCCAAGTCTGATAAACTCAGTTTTGAATATATTTTTGCATCTAATGAATATTCTAGTTTCACTTGTTCTAGGTACAATGATATTTTTGGTTTTTTTCTCTCGGGGCCGGGTATCGAGGGCCCCTTTACAAACAATGCACAAAACATCGCTTTAGTGCCAGACCCTCAAGATTCTTTAGTTTTAACACACACACCGGTCATAATCAATTCCATCAATTCTGGCAGATCTTCTACTTTTGACGCATCACTTTGTGATAGTATTGATGTAAATTGGAGGTCCTATTCTAAGTTTTATGTAGATAATTCATCCGAAAAATCAATTTCTTTTTTAGGTCATACAACTCCTTTAAAAACAACAGCTAACCTAATCCCATGTGAGACCTACCATATAAAATTAGCTCTTGCAGATTGTAGTGATGGCTTACTTAATTCTGCTGTATTTCTGAAACGAAATTCCTTTAATTCAGTACCCAAGATTAATTATTCTATAAAGTCAAACATGAGTGCTATTTTTGATGATTCATGGGAGAGCCCGAATCATTTGTATGAGGGATGTGGGACCGCCTCAATTAGTTTTAAAAGGACTGATACTGTCAAAGGCCCAATTGCACACAAAATTTCGGTCAGTGGAACGGCAAGAAATCAATTGGATTATAACTTAACAAATATTACAGATAGTTTAGTAATCATACCGGAAGATGACACACTTGCAACTTTAATTATTTCTGTGCATAATGATTCAATTGACGAAGATGTTGAACAATTAACGGTTAGAGTTTACCCATTCGTTCAAGATTGTTATGGGAGCTTATACGACTCGGTTGTTTTTAAAATTTTTGATCAGCCGGATATTGCCCTAAACGTATCTGATGGTATACAACTTGAGTGTCCAGGTGATGAAGTAACCCTAAGGGCAAATGCCAGTGGGGGTATAGTAGGACTTGTAGATTCACAAGAAGTTCAAACGAGTTTCAATTATCAATGGTTGGGTGAGGGTTTTGGTGCCGAACACATTGTAAGTCCAAACGAACCAAAAACGTACTATGTTCTTGCAACCGACTTGTGCCATCAACAAATTTTAGATTCAGCTTTTGTCGATATTACACCCCAGAATGAATTAATTGTGGATTCAGAACATGTAACCATTTGCTCTTACCACAAAGAGGAGTTGTGTATAAATATTTTATCAGGAAATGGTGGGTTTAATTACAGATGGCCTAATGGTTCTAAAGATTCTTGTGCTCAGGTATTTCCGGGTATTTACCCTGTATTGGTAAAAGATAAATGCGGAAATGAAGATACGACATATGCTCAACTTGTGGTTGAGAACCTTCCCAAGCCTTCTTTTGAAATTAGGGAAGTAATTCCTGATAGTTTGGGTGTGCGCTTGAATAATTTAACATCTAAATCGAACGAACTTGAATACGTTTGGGATTTTGGTGATGCAAGTGGTTCTTATGAATATCAACCCCCAATACATTATTTTGAAAATCGAGGAATTTATTACATCCATTTGAACCTGTACAATCCAATGACTTCTTGCTTTGAGGAAACAGGGAAATGGGTTAAAGTTGCTTCTTCTTATCATTTTTATGCACCCAATTCTTTTACTCCTAATGGAGATGGTGTTAATGACGCTTTCAATCCATTTATTGTTGGTCATCAAGACTATGAATTGTTTATTTATGATCGATGGGGACAGCAAGTTTTTTATTCCAATCAATTAGATAACGGTTGGGATGGCACATTGAACTCTAAACCTGTAAAGGAAGGTATTTACGTGTACAAGGTTTATGTGACAGCGTACTTAACAAATCTTAATTTTCAGGAGTCTGGTACGATTAGTTTATTTCGTTGAAGATTATGTAGCCAAAAAAAAACCTCTAGAATAGAGGTTTTTTTTGTTTTAATCACTTGATAAAGATTACATGTGAATGACTTCGTCATAAGCATCTGCAACGGCTTCCATAACAGCTTCGCTCATGGTTGGATGAGGATGAATAGCTTTTAAGATCTCATGACCTGTAGTTTCAAGTTTTCGAGCAACAACCGCTTCTGCAATCATTTCGGTAACATTAGCACCAATCATATGGCAACCTAACCACTCACCGTATTTCGCATCGAAAATAACTTTTACGAATCCATCTTTATGTCCGGCAGCACTTGCTTTTCCTGAGGCTGAGAATGGGAATTTACCAACTTTAATCTCAAACCCTGCTTCTTTAGCAGCTTTTTCAGTATATCCTACGGAAGAAATTTCAGGAGAACAGTAAGTACAACCCGGAATATTGTTCATATTCATTGGCTCTACATCCATTCCGGCTATTTTTTCTACACAGTTAATTCCTTCTGCAGAAGCGACGTGTGCCAAAGCAGGACCCGGAATGACATCTCCAATTGCATAGTAACCAGGAATATTCGTTTGGTAGTAATCGTTTACTAATATTCGCCCTTGATCCGTTGCAATTCCTACATCTTCCAGACCAATATTTTCGATATTTGCGGTGATACCTACTGCAGAAAGAACGATATCGGCTTCAAGAGTTTCTTCACCTTTTTTCGTTTTAACGGTAGCTTTACATGTTTTACCGGAAGTATCCACCTTTTCTACAGAAGAACTTGTCATTACTTTGATGCCTGCTTTCTTAAATGAACGCTCTAATTGCTTAGATACATCTACATCCTCAACAGGAACGATATTTGGCATGAACTCTACAACTGTTACATCTGTACCCATGGCATTGTAGAAGTAAGCAAACTCAACCCCGATTGCACCCGACCCTACTACGATCATCTTCTTTGGGGCTTTCTTTAAGGTAAGCGCTTCGCGGTAGCCGATAATTTTCTTTCCGTCCTGAGGAAGGTTTGGCAATTGGCGCGAACGAGCCCCTGTAGCTAAAATAATGTTCTTAGCTGAGTATTCGGTAGCTTTTCCTTTGTCATCCGTAACGAGTACTTTCTTTCCAGGAGCAACTTTACCCATTCCTTTAAGAACCTCGATTTTGTTTTTTTTCATCAGGAATTCGATTCCCTTACTCATTCCACCGGCAACATCACGGCTTCTTTTTACAACGGCAGAAAAATCTGCATCCACATCGGCTACTTTAATACCGTAGTCTTCTGCATGATTGATATATTCGAATACCTGAGCACTCTTTAAAAGAGCTTTTGTAGGAATACATCCCCAGTTCAGGCAAATACCTCCTAAATTTTCTTTTTCAACTATGGCTGTTTTCAAGCCCAATTGAGAAGCACGTATCGCGGTTACGTATCCTCCAGGGCCACTTCCTACTACAATTAGATCAAAGTTCATGTTTTAATAATTTTCTATAGTACTAAAATAGACTGCGAATTTAAGAATTTGTTTTTTACTTTTTGCTTTGCACGACCAATAGTTTAAGACATTTAGAGGAATAGAATTTGTCTAAGGATGAAGTTTGATGATGTGAAATTCATTTCAATGATCGTTTTTAATTCGCAAATTGTACTTTGTAGCTAAGAACAATTCAATTGACGGCCCCCTCAAATTGTTTGATTGATGCAATGAGTTTTATTAATAGCGTGGTGAAATCGTCTTATAATTGGTATTTTTGCAATTGTGAAACAAAAACGTTCAAATATTAGTGAATCTGTTCGCAGAGAGTTGGAGTTTGGAAAGATTGTAGACCTTTTGGAGGATTTCTCCAAGAGTAAGTCCAACAAGGAGCGAATTCGACATTTATCCATCTTGTACAACCCTAAGGTTTTAAATGAACATCTTGATCGGTTGTATGAGTTCCAGTTGATTCAGTCGGATTCTGACTTCCCTAGATTTGAATATTTAGACTTGGGAGAAGTACTCAACTATTTGAAAATTCAGAACTCGGTACTCACAGAAGAGCAGTTTTTCGATATTTATCACGCTTCCATATGGGTCAATTCACTGATACATTTCATCAACAACAACGAATATGAAATCCCTAGAATCACTGCCCTTATTGGTGATTTGAAAAAAAGTTTAACCATAAAAAAACGCATTGAGAAGGTTTTTTCTCCTCGAAGGTTCATTCGTCCTAATGCTTCAAAAACCCTCTCGGATATCCGAGAAGATATTCATAAAAAAAGAGCTCAGGTAGATAAGTCTTTTCAAGACTCTATGAGCCATTATGTTCAGCTGGGTTATTTAGCAGACATCAAAGAGTCATTTGCCGATGAAGTGTCACTTTTAGCCGTAGCTTCAGAGTTTAAGCGCAAAGTGAAAGGACAAGTTCGTGGACAATCTAAAACCAAGAGCATCACTTTTATTGAGCCTGAAAAATGTATTTCTCTTAATCGTGAATTGAGACATCTGTATCAAGAAGAAGAAGAAGAGATACGAAGAATATTGAAAGAACTTACAGCAGATCTGGCTGAACACATCGATCGCATCGTAGTTTATCGGGATTTAATTGAAGAGTTTGATTTTTTAAATGCCAAACTGAACTTGGCTGAATTGATGAACGCTAATCGGCCAAAAGTTTCAAAATCTCGTGCAATAAAGATCAAAGAAGCCTACCACCCCTTATTGTATATCGAGAACAATAAAAAGGGGGTAAAAACAATCCCTCAAGATATTTATTTCGATGATGCTCATCGTGTTTTGGTAATTTCGGGTCCTAATGCAGGGGGGAAGTCGATTACTTTGAAAACTTTTGGATTGAATCAACTCATGCTTCAAGCCGGATTGTTTATTCCTGTTCATCCGAATTCATCCCTAAGTGTCTTTCATGATATTTTCACTGACATTGGTGACAACCAGTCTATAGAAAATGAGTTGAGCACCTATTCCTATCGTTTGACGCGAATGAAAGAGATACTTGCGAATTCGGGTAAGTCGTCATTCATTTTAATTGATGAGTTTGGTTCGGGTTCTGACCCTGTATTGGGGGGTGAACTCGCGGGTGTGTTTTTTCAAGAAATAGTTAATAGTGGAGCTATAGGTGTTCTAACAACGCACTATGGTAATATTAAAGTTCTAGCAGATCAAACGGATTATGCAGAAAACGCATGTATGTTGTTTGATGACGATCAATTGAAGCCCTTGTATAAATTAAAGGTCGGACAGCCAGGGAGTTCATATACCTTTGAAGTGGCTAAAAACGTCGGAGTACCCAAGGTTTTGATTGA
Organism: Flavobacteriales bacterium; assembly: GCA_029247585.1. GTDB lineage: Bacteria > Bacteroidota > Bacteroidia > Flavobacteriales > UBA7430 > UBA7430. Next base: position 6,836 of record JAQWKY010000092.1, read on the forward strand.
CAAAGCTCGTGCAGGTTTAAAAAACGGAACGGTTCGTTTTGAAGATACGATACATCACTATCAGCGTTTAACTACAGAGTTGCAATTGAGTCAGGAAGAATTGAAGGAGCAAGCTTCCGTAGTCGATGCACAAAGAGATGCGTATGAGCTAAAGCTGAAGTCGATTGAGGAAAAGTTAGAATCTCAAAGGTTTATTATGGAGTTTCAATCCAAGTATTTGCAGTTGGGTAAACGAGTCAATAAACTCATAGAGCTCTACCGAGAGGGTACAACGATGAAATCTATTTTGCCTAGAATCAGAAAAATCATCGAAAAAGAGTCTAACCGGAAAGAAGAATTCAATGAAAATCGACTTAAAGTTTCACAGAAGAAAAAGCCAGTGAAAAATGATTTTTGCATTGGTGAGCAGGTTCGTATTCAGGGCACCAACCAAGAAGGTGAAATTCTTGAGCTCAAATCAAACGCTGCATTACTCCAGATTGGTTTTGCAAAATTGGAAGTTAAATTTGACAAGCTGGAAAAAGTAGAGAGGCACCAACAATAAATTGACCCTGGTATTCGTTTATTTAATTAATGAATAATTCTTGTTTTGTGACAAGGTGATTTTTTTTTACTTTGTGTACATTACTTAATAGTTAATATATCTTTGCAAAAAAAAAAATAATATAAATGAGAAAACAAATTGTTGTAGCAAATTGGAAAATGAACAACAGTCCCACTCAGTCAAGTCAACTATGTTCATTGATTCTCAGTAAAATGAGGCCTACAGATAAAGAAGTGATCATAGCACCCTCTTATTTATATTTAAATTCTGTTGTAGCGACCACCCAAAATAGTATCATCAAAGTTGCCGCACAAAACTGTCATCAGGAAATTTCAGGTGCTTATACGGGTGAGGTGTCAGCTTCTATGCTCGCTGATTTGGGTTTGGATTATGTTATCCTTGGTCATTCTGAACGAAGGTATTATTACGGTGAAGACAATTCACTTTTAGCAAAAAAGGTTAGCTCAGCACTCTCTCAAGGCTTAAAGGTGATTTATTGTTGTGGAGAAACTTTAGATCAAAGAATCTCTGGCGCTCATTTAGATAGAATAACAAAGCAGCTTACAGAAGGACTCTTTCACTTACCTGCAAAAGCAATGAAAAATATTGTTATTGGATACGAACCCATTTGGGCCGTAGGTACAGGGATAACTGCTACAAGCGCTCAAGCCCAAGAAATGCATGCACATATTCGGAGTGCTCTTTCCGATAAATACGGTGCCGATGTTGCCCATGATACATCTATATTATACGGAGGTTCATGTACACCGTCAAATGCAAAGGAATTGTTTGCACAAAAAGACGTTGACGGTGGGTTAATTGGTGGAGCATCTCTTAATGCCGATGATTTTCTTGCCATTGTAAACGCGTAAATGATGAATTATATTGAAGTTAGTTTTTCTATCAAAGCACTAGATTCTGCAGAGATAAATGCCGAAATGGTCAGAGAGATATTGGTTGCTGAATTGGGTGTCTTAGATTTTGAAAGTTTTATCAATACCAAAGAGGGTCTTGAAGCCTACTGTCAAGAGGATGTTTTTGATGAAGCGTCGTTAAGAGATCTTTACATATTCCAAAATCCCGATTTTGAGATTCATTTGGAAGTGAAAACCATTGAGCAACAGAATTGGAATGCCGAATGGGAGAAAAACTTCAAGCCTATTGAAGTTGAGGGACGATGTGTGGTAAGAGCACCTTTTCACGATAAAAAACAAGTAGAATACGATATTGTTATTGAGCCTAAAATGTCTTTCGGAACGGGGCATCATGAAACAACCCATCAAATGATAGCTCAGCTATTGGATATAGACGTTCTAGGTAAACGTGTTTTAGACATGGGTTGTGGTACAGGAATATTAGCCATATTGGCTTGTATGAAAGGTGCTTCTTCAATTACGGCTATTGATATTGATGAGTGGGCTTATCAAAATACCTTAGAGAATGTTCGCAACAACCAGTGTTCGCAGGTTATTGTCAAAAAAGGAGGAGCGGAGCTTCTCAAGAATCATGAATACGACCTTATTTTAGCCAATATTAATCGCAATATCTTATTAAATGACATGGAGTCGTATGCGAACTCTATGCGTTCTGAATCTGTCATTGTATTCAGTGGTTTCTATATTTCAGATATTAATACGATTAATCAAAAAGCACGCTCCATGGGCATGCGCTTATTACGTCAAAGTGAAAGAAATAGCTGGGTAGCACTCGTCTATCAGATGGTTTAAAAAAAATCCATTATTATAGTCCTCTTCTGTTTCATCGGATTTATTGCTTTGTTAATCTTCAAGAATATGATTGGACTTTTTCCTTAATACCATTTTTTTGAATCCGTAGTTTTCTCCCCATTTTCTTGAGCTCAGTATTTAAACACCTATAATATGAGTGATGTTACCTATTGACTGCTAGTGGTTTATATGATTACGTTTGTGTAATGTAATAATTAACAAATGTATGAGATGAGAAAGGTGGATATTGTTCGTTTAATGTTTTTATTGATTTTGTGTGTGAGTAGTGTCAGATGTATTTATGCAGAATCATTTGATGGTACAGCAGATACTGATTATGCTGAAATTGTATATGGCGGTGAAACAGAAGATCCACCAGTAGTGCAGGGCTGTTTGGATGTCAATGCAGACAACTACAACGCAGAGGCAACGATACAAGGTTTAGACGACTACGGAAACATCGCCTGTGATTACAGCTCATGTGATGACATTCCAGATGCAGAAGGGTGTTTCTATCCAAATAACTACTCAGCATTTAATGCAGACTTTAC